>OMTP01000289.1 GCA_900313955.1 uncultured Lachnospiraceae bacterium
GCCTTCTTCCGGAGCGCATTCGATTTTCGCCGCCTGCTTTTGCGGCGAAAATGACTAAGTGAAGGAAGAAGGCCTTTGTGCGAAGCGCCGAAGTGACCCACCCGTGAACAGTAACCTTTTGTCCGGTGCCTGTCACCAGACAATTCCAACAATTTCCGCAACCATGCAGGACGCGCTCCTGCGCAGAGTAAAATACGTCGTCAGCGATGCATCAGTGCCAGCATGAAGGAGATGACGGCGCATGTTACTCAAAACATGAAATCCCTCCTGAACAGTCACCTTTTTTCATTCTCCCGCCGGGTTCCTGACCATGGTGATGGCGTCCTCGGTCGGGTCCGTGTAGTAATTTTTGCGAAGGCCCATTTCCACAAAACCCATTTTCGTATAGAGATGGCGGGCGGGGGCGTTGGAGGTGCGGACTTCCAGATAGACCTTATTGACGCCGTGATCATCTTCCGCTCGGCGAAAGACCTCCGTCATGAGGGCACGGCCGACCCCCTTGTTTCTGCACTCGGGAAGAACCGTGATCTCAAGGATCTCCGCTTCCGGCGGCATCATAATAAGGCCCATAAAGCCTGTAATGACCTTCTCCTTCTCAAGGGGAGCCTCTTCCTCTGCAATAAGGAGTATGGTGTCGTCGCGCATAAAGTAAGTAAAAAGTGACGTCTCGTCCCAGGGATTGCCGGAGTAGACCTGCTCCATGGCTGCGACCTCCGGAATGTCATCCATATCCATAAGACGCATGGTCATGCTTTCATCCGCTCCTCTCTCTCCCGCTCCGCCTGCGTCTTCCTCAGGTACATGGGCACGTGCTGATCAGCCGGGATCGCCCTGCCTTCTTCATAGAAGATCTCCGCCAGCGCACCCACCGAGGCTGCTCTCTGCCTGCTCACATGAGCCGGCGCATAGCTGTGGGCACAATTAAGTCTCTCATCCAGAAGCTTCCGATAAACGGGCACCCCGTCCCCGAGGAAAATGACTCCTTCCTTCGTGAGCTCCGGATCCAGGGTGTTAAGCTCCTCCGCCAGATCCTCCACCGCAATTGGCCTCTGCTCCGTGAGGCAAATGAGCTTTCCTCCCTCGAACCGGTAGAGCCCGTTGTAGACCTGCTGACGTCTGGCGTCCATGATCGGGGCGATGACGCCGCGCGCGCCGTAGAGATTGTAGGCGAGACCCATGAGGGTCGGCACCTCGACAATGGGCTTGTCGAGAGCAAGACCAAGCCCCTTAGCTGTTGCGGAACCGATGCGAAGGCCCGTGAAGGAACCCGGGCCAGCAGCAATGGCGATGGCGTCAACAGTGCTTACGTCCAGCTCCACCATTTTCGAGATCTCATCCAGCATGGGAAGAAGGGTCTGACTGTGGGTCTTCTTATAGGCCACCGAATATTCCGCCAGTACAGCGTCATTTTCAAGAATAGCCACGCTGGCCACAAGGCCCGATGAATCAAGTGCTATGAGTTTCATTTTTCATCCTTCCTCAAAACAGTGATCTTTCTGTAGCCGAAGCCCCTGACAGGATCCTTCCTGATCGTCACGTATATGGTGTCCTCCGGCATGAGTTCCCCGATTTGAGACGCCCACTCCACAAGGCTCACTCCTTCTCCATAGAAGCAGTCCTCGTAGCCGATCTCGTCCATCTCATCGATGTCCTCGATGCGGTAGACATCAAAGTGGTAGAGGGGCAGGCGGCCACCCGTATAGCTCTGCAGAATCGTAAAGGTGGGCGATGTCACAGGTTCTGTGATTCCCAGACCATCGGCAAATCCCTGTGTAAAGACAGTCTTTCCACAGCCCAGGTCTCCGTCGAGCGCGATCACTTCTCCGCCCCGGGCCTCCTCGGCCATCTTCTTTCCCAGCGCACGGGTCTCCTCGGGATTCATTGTCTCGTAGATCATTTTTCTTCCTCATAAAAAATGGAGCCGCCACATGTGCAGCAGCCCCCTTCCTATTCTCAGTTCATCTGCTTCTCCGGCGTATTTTCCGGATTCACATTCTCAGCAAGCTTGCAGAGCGCGTCGAACGTCTGCGAACTGATGTCGTGCTCAATCTTGCACGCATCATCTCTGGCTGTTTCGGGGTCAACGCCCAGATCCGTAAAAAACTCCGTAAGAACCTTGTGTCTCGTATAAATCTTCTCCGCAATCTCAAGGCCACTGTCTGTCAGAGTAATGAGTCCGTCGCGATCCATGGTAATGAAGCCGTTCTCTCTCAATCTCTTGGTTGCATAACTCACGGACGGCTTGGTGACACCCAACTGTTCCGCCACATCAATCGAGCGAATAAATCCGTGCTTTTCTTTCATCATCAGCATTGCCTCCAGATAATCCTCTGATGACTTCCGAATCTCCATAGGATTTTTCACCTCCTTTATAATTATTGATTCACCTGAATAGAATCTTTCTTCAGTAATTCTAAATATTGTACCACAGCCCTGTATAAAACTCAATTCTCTTTTCTCATGTTGCAAATGCTTTCTCTATGGTATAATGTGCATATCTGTGGATATCTACGGATGAAAATGAATGATTACGAAAGGACATCACTATGGATATTACATGCCTCGATCTGGAAGGCGTCCTGGTCCCTGAGATCTGGATCGCTTTCTCCAAAGCCAGTGGAATCCCCGAACTCAAGAGAACAACCAGAGATGAGCCGGATTACAATAAGCTCATGAACTGGCGCCTCGGCATCCTTAAGGAGCACGGCCTGGGTCTCAAGGAGATTCAGGAGACTATCGCGACCATCGATCCGCTCCCGGGCGCCAGAGAATTTCTGGATGAGCTGCGCTCCCTCTCTCAGGTCATCATCATCAGCGATACATTCACCCAGTTTGCCAAGCCGCTCATGGAGAAGCTGGGCATGCCAACCATCTTCTGCAACACCCTCGAAGTCGCAGAAGACGGCACCATCACGGGCTTCAAGATGAGAATTCCGGACTCCAAACTGAACACGGTCAAGGCTCTCCAGTCCATCGGCTACAATACGATCGCCAGCGGCGACAGCTACAACGACCTGGCTATGATCCGCGCCTCCAAGGCCGGCTTCCTCTTCCGGAGCACAGACAAGATCAAAGCGGACAATCCGGATCTCCCGGCCTATGAGACATTCGACGAACTTCTGGCCGCCATCAGGGGCGCGCTCGACTGACCCGTCTGGTGCCTGTCACCAGACAATTAAGAAAGTTCTGAACTGTCTGGTGACAGGCACCGGACAAATCGAAAGGAAATGAAAATGGCAAAGAATCCTGTTGTTACAATTACTATGAAAGATGGCAAGGTCATGAAGGCCGAGCTGTATCCGGAAATGGCTCCCAACACGGTCAACAACTTCATCAGCCTTGTCAAAAAGGGTTTCTATGATGGAACAATCTTTCACCGCATCATCCGCGGTTTCATGATCCAGGGAGGCGACCCGACGGGCACCGGCATGGGCGGCCCGGGCTATGCGATTGACGGCGAGTTCCCCATGAACGGCTTCAAGAACCCACTCAAACACACAGCCGGCGTCCTGTCCATGGCTCGCACCATGGCCCCCAACTCCGCCGGCTCTCAGTTCTTCATCATGCACAAAGATGCACCTCATCTCGATGGCCAATATGCTGCCTTTGGCAAAATCATCGAGGGCATGGACAATGTCGACGCTATCGCCTCTGTCGAGACCGACTACTCCGATAAGCCCTACGATGACCAGGTCATGGAGACCGTCACCGTCGACACCTTCGGCGTTGACTATCCCGAGCCCACAACTCACGCAGAGTAAAGGCGCGGGAACACAGCATCTGCCCTCACCTGCCCGTGCTGGCAGGAGCCCACATCCCTGCGGACTCACCCGGTTCAAAAAAGAAGCAGCCCCCGGCTGCTTCTTTTTTTATGGATCAATATGCGTTTTCATCCCGGCCGGTCTCGTCGATGTAATTTTCGTTGTCGTTTCCTACATCCAGGCCGTCTGTATGATCTGTGTCATAGTCCGTGTTGTCATTGTAATTATATTCTGTGTCGCCGTCGCCGCCTGCGTCATCGTTGCCGTAGGTACCGTAATTGTCGACGGTGTCCTCGTCGTCCGTGTAGTCATCGGCATTATAGCCGGCCTCATTGCCGTCATTGCCCTCCTCCGTATTTGTGTAGGTGTCGGCATTGGCGGTCGCATCGTCCTCGTAGTTGTAAATATAGTCCCCCAGGGAACTGGACCACGTCTTATTTTTACAGATCGTACATTTTGTGGTCGGAACCATGTCGCCTGCGACATACTCCGTGAAGACCTGGTCGCAGTAACCTGTCGGTTTCTCATTGGATCTGCCGCAAATGGTCACCTGCTGAACGGTGTCCGGCTTTGTGAATTCGACAATCTTCTTCTCGTCAGTCAGGCGCTCCATTACCTTCTTCCACAAAATTTTATGGTACTCCCTGTAAATGCCGGAATCAGGGATCTTGGTATTATCGTCATAGCCGGACCAGACGCCGATTGTGTAATAGGGTGAGTAACCAACAAACCAGAGATCGTTGTAAGCGGAGGTCGTACCAGTCTTGCCGGCGACCGGCATGCCATTGTCGAGCTGGCAGGCTGTACCTGTACCCTGCGTCACGACATCCTCCATAGCGCTTGTGAGGAGCCACGCCGTATCTTTGCTCACGACCTTGCTGGTCTCCGGCGTGTTGTCGATAATGACGTTGTTGTTGCGGTCCAGAATCTTGGTGTAGAAGATCGGCTTCGTGTACGTTCCTTCGTTGGCGATTGCCGCATAGGCAGCCGTCAGCTCAAGATTTGAGACACCCTTGGAGATACCGCCGAGAGCCAGCGGCTGATAGACATCCTTGGCAGGGTCGAGCGATGTAAAACCGAACTTAAGCAGCTCATTGTAGGCCGCCTTCGGCGTCAGATCAGTGATCGCCTTGACAGCGACGACGTTGACCGAGTGAATGATGGCGTTGCGAATCGTTGTCCATCCTCCGTAGGTATTGGATGCGTTGTGGACCTCCTGCCCGCCATTTGCATAATAATACGGCTCATCCTTGTAGACGGAAGCCAGAGTCTTCTGGCCGCTGTCGAGGAGAGGAGCGTATGTCGAGACAATCTTGAAAGTAGAACCGGGCTGCCTGTAAGTGTTCGTCGCTCGGTTCATGGTTCTGGATGCCGTCTTGGTTCCGCGTCCGCCCTCAATGGCCTTGACATAGCCTGTCTTCTGATCCATGACTACCATGGAGGACTGGGGCTGTGGAGCAAAGGATGTGCGCTCAGCGATGATTGTATCCGTGGCCTTGACGACATGGGATTTATAGTCATCGATATAACTCTGCCCCTCTTCTGCAGAATCGAAATTGAGATCAAAAGCGGCAGCCTGATCTGCCGGAAGATTCTCTTTATAGTACTGCTCCAGCATTTCCCTGCTGTAATTGGTCACCGTCCCATTTTCATCGCGGACGGATAATGCCCAGTCCATAGAGTATGTCGTGCCGTTGGGGAAATTATCCGGGTCATTATACTCCTCGTCGACGATATTCTGGATATTTGAATCCTGTGTCGTGTAAATACGAAGACCACCGGAGTAAACCGCCTGATAGGCCTGGTTCTCTGTGTACCCCTTCTGCTTCTGCAGGTCCTCGACCACCTGCTGAATCGTCTCATCAATGAAGTAAGTGTAGACCTTGCTCGTGGTCTGTGTCGCATCCTGGGCATTGGCGATCTCCGTGTAGACATCGTCGGCGAGCGCCGCGTTCATCTCATCTTCAGTGATATAGCCCAGCTCCAGCATCTTGCTGAGAACCGTCTTGCGCCTTGTCGCGTTGTAGTCCGGGTGCGTGATCGGGTTGTACCTGGCCGGATTCTGAGTGATCCCGGCTAGCACAGCGGATTCCGAGAGATTAAGATCCCAGACATCCTTATTGAAGTACTGGCGGGCTGCCGCCTCAACGCCATAGGTTCCTGCTCCCAGGTTGATGGTATTGAGATAGTTCTCAAGGATGAGGTCCTTGTCATTCAGCTTCTTTTCCAGCTCTACCGCCAGGTACTGCTCCTGCAGTTTACGTTTTATCCTGTCTATTTTGGTCTCCTTGGTCCAATTGGTAAAAACGTTATTCTTCAGGAGCTGCTGGGTAATCGTCGAAGCGCCCTGGGAGAAATCCATCCCATGTGTGAGGCCGATGATGGTTGCGCGAACGATGCCCCGCGGGTCGACGCCCTTGTGCTGGTAGAATCGCTCATCCTCGATTGCCACAACGGCATGCTGAAGGACAACCGGCACGTTGTCCAGAGAAACGGCGGTGCGGTTGGAATCGGCGGACGTCAGTTTCTGCAGCTGATTGCCATCGGAGTCATAAATAAAGGTCGCAAAGCCACTCGGCTGAATATTGATATTGTCGATATCCGGCGCATTGGCAATGATTCCTTTGATCACGCCTGTGATGCCGCAGACGGCAATGACCACGCAGGCAATGAGCGCAAAAAGGAGAACGCGGATGACGATGAGGCCTGCCCGCATTTCCCGTGACTGTGATGTGCCCGAAAGACGGGCTTCTTTTTTTTCTAATCCTGTTTTTGTGTAGTCCATAGGTGCATTATAGCAAATGCGACGTTTTTTGCAAAGAGACTGACGCAGAGTTCACATTTTTCCTCAAAATCTGCTATCATGAATTCAGAAAAAGAAAGGGGTCTGGCTATGGCTGGTGAGTATAAAACAATTGCAGTTCCCGGTGATGGGAACTATGAGGAGAAAAAGTCACGCTTCCTGGGGGAGGCCGTCCATGTGGAGAGTCAGGAGGAGGCGGAAGCTTATGTTGCTTCTGTGAGAAAGAAGTATTATGATGCCCGCCACCACTGCTGGGCCTATGTGGCCGGGGTTCCAGGGACTCCGGAGGAGGTCGTGCGGTCAAGTGACGACGGGGAGCCGTCGGGTACGGCCGGCCGTCCTATTCTTGAGATTCTGACAGGTCACGAGCTTCATCGTTCCCTCATTGTCGTGACCCGCTACTTCGGTGGCACTCTCCTCGGTACCGGAGGCCTTGTCCGCTCCTATACGAATGCTGCCCGTGCCGCCTTCGAGAATTCTCAGATTGTCCGCGTCCTCACCGGCACCAAAATTCGCATTTCCTGCAGCTATCCGGCTTACGGCAAGCTTGAATACCTGTTCCTGAAGGATCAGATCCAGCCCCGGGATATCCAGTACGGTGAGGGCATTCTTTTCACAGTGACAGTTCCTGCCGACCAGGTCGCTTCTATTCAGGATCAGGTGACGGAGACCACTTCCGGCCAGGGAAAACTCTCTCTCCTCGGCACGGAAGAGATTCGCATTCCTGTCTGAATCAGGTACGGACGTCCACAGTGCGCTTTTTCTTACAGCATGGGTGCTCTCCTGAACAGTTACAAAAAAGGTTACGGTTTACACGTCAGCCAGCCGAGCGCCAGGAAAGCTCTTCCGGAGTGAATCCTCACGGGGATATCCGGGGAGGAAGCGCTTTCCTGGCGCTCAGCCCTGGCTGACCAGTGGACTGTAACCAAAAAAGGTTACGGTTCACGGGTCACCCCGGCGCGGAGCACAAAGGCCTTCTTCCGGAGCGCATTCG
>OMTP01000125.1 GCA_900313955.1 uncultured Lachnospiraceae bacterium
GCAGGCGGCGAAAATCGAATGCGCTCCGGAAGAAGGCCTTTGTGCTCCGCGCCGAGGTGCCCCGTGAACTGTAACCAATTCAGGCACCAAGATGAATATAAAATCAAACAACTGTATCGAGAGGTGTCCCCGTGGTATCATCAAGTGATGAACCCACGGGATACGTCCCCATGGGTTCATCTCTCACATGGAGATGATCCCCAGCGCGCTCAGGACAGAGCTGAGGAAGATGATGACGAGGAGGACCGGCGCGAAATAGCGGATCGACAGCGAGTACATCTTCCTCATGCGAAATTTTGACGACTTGCCGACTTCGTCGATGACAACCCGGACGCCGGCAGCGCGCAAAACGAGAAGACAGGTCGTAAAAGCCGAAATCGGCATCATGAGCGAGTTGGACAAAAAGTCAAAGAAATCGAGGAACTGCATGCCGACAATTCGGGCACCGCTGAGAATGTTGTAGCCGAAACTCGACAGAGATCCCAGGACGATCATGACGGCAAACATGAAAACCGTCGCGCCAGTCCGGTTCATATGCGCCTCATCCTCCAGCGTCGAAACCGACGTCTCAAGGAGGGAAATGGAACTCGTGAGCGCCGCGAACAGCACCATCAGAAAGAAAAGAATACCGAAAATGCGCCCTCCCGCCATGCTGGCAAACACCTTGGGCAGGGTGATAAAGAGCAGCGAGGGCCCCGCCTGCAGGTTCTGCGCCGCATCGGCCCCGGAAAATGCAAAGACGCTGGGGATGATCATGAGCGCCGCCAGGATGGCCACGCAGGAGTCGACCAGAACCACCTGGTAGCTGCTGGACTCGACATCCACGTCATCCTTCATATACGACCCATACGTGTAGAGAATCCCCATGGCGATCGACAGTGAATAGAACATCTGCCCCATGGCCGCCACGACCGTCATGATCGAAAACTTGCTGAAATCCGGCACAAAAATATAGTGGACGCCAGCCAGCGCGCCCGGCCTCGTCACAGAATAGACAGCCACAATCACCGCCAGCACAATAAGGCTCGGCATCATGACCGTCGACACGCGCTCGACGCCCCCATTGACCCCCATGCCGATGACAAGAATATTGAGCGCGGCAAAAATCAGAAAAAAGATCTCACTGCCGGCCGCATTTCCGATAAAACCCGAAAAATAAGTGTCCTCCGCCAGAGATGCGCCATTCCCCCGCACATATTCGACAAAATAGCGGAGAACCCAGCCGCCGATGACACTGTAATACGGCACAATAATCATGGGAATGACCGCATTCATCCAGCCTCCCACAGCACCCATCTTCTTCTTCGTAAAAAAAGAAAATGCCCCGACCGGGCTCTTTCTCGTCTTCCTTCCCAGCGCCGTCTCCGTCACAATCATCGTGTAGCCAAACGTGGCCGCCAGAATGATATACACCAGAATGAAGATGCCTCCCCCATACTTAGCCGCCAGATAGGGAAACCTCCAGATATTGCCCAGCCCAACCGCCGATCCGGCCGTCGCCAGCACATACCCCAGCCTCCCGCTGAAGCTCGCCCTCTCCTTCTTCTCACTTGCCATGTCAACCAAATCTCCTTTTTCCTGATTCCAGATTTGCGGCCCTTTCCGAGGCCGCACCAACACTTCATTATAGAACAAAAAGCGGGTGCCTGTCACCAGACATTTGAGAATATTCTCATTTCGTAACTGTTCAGGAGGGCACTTTTGCTTCGAGAAAAACATATCCTCCTCGGCTCAAAAGAAGGCCTGATCGATGACGAAGGTTCGCTCGCAAGGACAATTCGCCGCTGAGGACATGTTTTTCTCTCCGCAAGAGCCCGTCCTGAACGGTTACGATTTCGATTGCATAGGGGGAAGACATGCGCTCTTCATACAAGATTCTGCAGTCTCTTCCGGAGTTCGGAAATATCCGGCCCGACGAAGCGGACGGCCTCGCCGCGGAAGAAGCGGCCGGAGTAGGCTTCGTGGGGCAGGTGGATGAACTTTCCGGGGCTGTCCGGCAGAAGGCGGGCGTAGTAGGGGTCGGCGATCACAAAATCAGCCCGTCCGCACTCCTCCCGCAGATCCTGCTCTGCAGGAACAATCTCCATACCTTCTGTGAGTTCATGCGGAGCGTCAGAGAAGGGGCAGAGGAGGCAGATTTCCTCCCGCGGAATCGCATACTCAGAATGCAGAAATTCCCGGAGCGAGCGGATGAAGACGGGTTCCCCGATGATCAGGACGCGGCAGCGGCCGTCCATGAGACCCGTGGGCCGCCAGGACGGCAGAGAAGTCAGACCCTGACGCAGGCCGCGCTTTTTTCGGAAAATGTCTCCTGCGCCAGGCATTCTCTTCCCATCCCCTCCGAAAAATGTCTGCTCCATGGATGCCTTCGCACCCGGATTCTCTGTCGCTGCGGCTGCCCCTTCCATAGCAGCTTTCTCTGATTTCCATGCGAAAAATGCCTGCTCCCGGGCAGCATCCCGGTTTTCAACGCTCCCTTCCCCTGCTGGAGTTGTCTTTTCTTCGCTTCTCTCCATAAACCAGCAGGACCTGCCCGACTCTGCGGCAACATTCATACTTTGCACCCATATTTCCGTCTGCATTTTCCCGATTGGGATGCCGACGATGTAAGGGATCCCGAACGTCTCCTCCATCCATTTGGCGGCGGGCAGGCCGGTCGCTGAGACGACGCAGTTGATCGCGGCAGAGGCTGCATTTTCCATATCTTGCAAAGTGCTGCCCATGGCCCACTCGCTGACAAGTGGGATCCGGTGGGAGGCACAGATTTCGCGGAAAGCAGTCGCATTTCCCACGACTGAAAAATCCAAAGGGGTAACGCCGAGAAGATTGATGCCGGCCATCCTGATGTTTTTTGATGGAAAATGCCTCTTGTCTGCTCCTGAAACTTCTGTCTTTGAATGAGCGTGGTCCGTCTCTTCAGGAGATTTCTTCGAGAGTATCCTTTCGGGCGTCAGGGCGAACCGCTCCGCGTCTGTTCCAGAGACTTCTGCTTGCGTATGATTGTGGTCCGTACCTGCAGGCGATTCCTCCAGGAGATGCCTTCTGGGCGTCATCACGAACCGCTCCGCCAGCGCCCGCAGAGCCTCGCCGGCCCCGGTCAGATAGGAGTGAATGCCGTCGGTGCGGATGCCCAGAGTCGGGATGCCGGTCTGCTCCTCGACGAGGCGGGTGACCGCGCGAAAATCCGTCCCGATGGCGCTGGGCATGGGGCTGCCGCCGATCGCGATGAAGGCCGGATGAACCTCGCGGGCGGCCTCGGCGACGCGGTCGATCAGATGGCGGTCGTTGCCCTCGATCGTATCGATCTCGTTGAGCCCGGAGATGACCACAAGCGACGGCGTGTCATACCAGCGCGGCTCGTCGTGGGTCGTGTACGTTGAATTGCAGCCGGAGGCATCATGCATGACGCACATGCCCCCCAGTTCATAGAGCACAGACGTCATACCGAACAAATCCACCGCATAGGTCGACAGCACCCGCTGCGCCGCCCGGACAGAGGTAGCCGCCTTTGTCTGCCCGGAGCGGTGAAAGCCGTCAACCTGCTTCGAGCAGGTGGAAACATCTGACTGCCGCCCGCTGCAGCCCCAGGCCTTGGTCTCGATGATGGAGCGGGTGTCTTTTTCGTGGCCTGCGGCTTCGATGAGGAGCAGGCACATCTTGCGGATACCCTCAAAGCCGTAGAGTTCGACCGGACGGGTGGAGCCCCTGTCGAGGGCGGCCTTCCGCTCCGCATCCCTTCCACAGACGCGGGGATCGACACCATTTTCAATCATGTTGACAAAGTGGGAGGTTCGGGCAAAGTAAGCTGCCTTCTGGCCAATGGCAACGGCATCCGTGTCCGCTTCCGCGGGATCCTTCGCATTAAGTGCATCCGGGCGGTGGAGACGCATTTTGTAGTGGGTCGCGCTTCGCACGGTGAGCTTTGGAAAATGTTTCTTCAGCCAGGCCAGATCCGCCTGGTCTTCCGGCGTGAAGGCGTCGCTGTAAATGCACTGTACGTTGAATCCGTGTTCAAGCAGGAGGCGGGTCAGACTCAAGAGGCGCGGCGTCGCCGTGTAATCGATTTCGATGGGGCGGCCATTGAGATATGCCCAGGCGGTCTCAAGGAGAGCATCGCAGGTTTTGCGCAGAACCTCAAAATCCGGCGGAGGAAGATGGAAGATCTCCGCCAGATGCCTCTCCGTCGCCTCCATCTCGTCATAATTCCATGAGTAAAATGCGGCAACCGCCGGGATGCCCAGCCTTTTCTCCATATCTTCTGCGGCAGCTTTGGAGTTGGTCAGAAAAAAGAGATCCGCTTCGGAAGATGCCATTTTTCTGTAGTCGGCGTATGTTTTGCATGTAGCCAGTTCGCGAACATCGTACCCTCCGGCATGGAACATGGTCAGAAGCTCGGACGCGGGGTCGAGGGGATAGTAGTTGACGACCAGATTTACCGCAGGTGCGTGGGCCGAGTGGTCTGGTGACGCAGGATCGGGTCTCTTAGCAGGAGTGGTCTCGCGTGCGGGGGCAGCTTCTGAGGGAACATGTTCCTTACGAATCGCCCGCATGAGCTGGCGGCGGCCCAGAACGTCGGGGGCAAATCTGCGCTGCAGGGTCGGGATCATGTAGCCGTCGATGAAATCGATTTCAGGAAATCTTCTGCGCAGAGCGCGGTAGACATAGGCTGTGTCCATGTGCAGAAAATGCTGGATGCAGCTGGTGAAGCACTCGACGGCGGCGGGCTTTTGCGGCAGGCCGTGGATGATGTCCGTGACGCCGTCGATCATCATCTGCTCCAGGTTGCCCTTGATGATATTTTCACTTGTCACCGTAATCATAGAGAAGCGGTCCCAGCCGCCATCCGGAATTTCTTCGGCCGAGAGGACAACCCCGTGCAGGCAGCAGGCGCAGCAGACATAGATCTCATGGAGGCCCGGAATCAGCATAGGCGAGTGGGCAATCGTCCAGGTGCCGCGCGCCGGCGAGGCGTACTGAAGCGGCAGCTCAAAAGGCCTGGGCCATTTTGCTGCGGCAATCGTCGTCTCGCATCCGCCTGCATCGGCGGTTAGAATTCCTGCTGTTTTCGGATGAATCTCATTTTCAAAAATCATAGTCATCTCCCGTGGGTTCACTAAAGAATTGAAGGCACTTGCTGTGTCCCGGTGGCTCTACCCGCGGTAGTCCCCGCGGGATGTGACGACGTGGTAGCCGATCTTCTCCATGCGCAGCTCCATGCAGCGGCGGCATTCGGCGGCTTCGTCGCCGGTGCAGATCTTGCCGTCGTAGAGGAGGTAGTCCCGGCGGACGCCGCGCGGGGACAGGTTGGGCATGACGACATTGGCGCCGGCGAGAATCCCCAGTTCGCGGCCGCGGGGGTCGATGGTGCCAAGAGCCGTCGTTGCCGGGATGAGAGCTTTGGGAAAGGCCAGACGCAGAAGTGCCAGAAAAAAGAGGGTGTCCTCAAGCGTCCCGGGGGGATCGTTTTTAAAGGGAGTCGCGTGGTGCGGAATAAAAGGGCCGATGCCGATCATGTGGGGGCCGAGTGTCTTGAGAAACCTCATGTCATCCGCGTAACACGCATCCGTCTGGTGGGGCGATCCGACCATAAAACCTGCCCCGACCTGATAGCCGATTTCCTTTAACGTGAAGAGACAGTCCATGCGGTGGCGCATGGACAAATCCGGAGGATGCATGGCCCGATAGTGGGCAGCATTTGCCGTCTCGTGGCGGAGGAGATAGCGGTCGGCCCCGGCGTCGAAATACATCTGATAGCTCTCCTTTTCTTTTTCGCCAATCGAGAGAGTGACAGCCATATCAGGATGCATTTTCTTAATAGCGCGCACAATTTCGCATATATCATCGTCCGAATAGCCTCTATCCTCGCCGCTCTGCAGGACGGCCGTGCGAAAATTGAGATGATAGCCCGTGTCGGCACATTTTACAATCTCATCTTTCGTCAGCCGGTAGCGGTGAAGCTCGGAATTGTCGCGCCGGATGCCGCAGTAGAAGCAGTCATTTTTACAGAAATTGGAAAATTCGATGAGACCGCGCAGGAAGATGTCCTTTCCGTAGTGTTCCTGCGCTCTTTTTCGTGCCAGCGCATAGAGATATTCCCGATCGTCATCTTGCAAATGCGACCGTGCCCCTATGAGCGCAAGCCATCCCTCGCGGGATAAATCCATTTCCCTGTACAGTTCGTCGATGAGCGATCTTGCATCCACTTGTAAGCCCTCCGTATAGCATTGATTTTACCACACATGAGCGTGTAAAATATAGGCACCAGAAATATCCTTTTTATGGTGCACAGCCTCCTCGTTACTGTTCACTCGTCAGCCAGTTGCTGCCTCGAAAAAGCACTTCCAGAGTGGACCTTTGAGGGGTGGCCGCGAAGGAAGTGCTTTTTCGGGACAGTTCTG
>OMTP01000275.1 GCA_900313955.1 uncultured Lachnospiraceae bacterium
CCTGCTTTTGCGGCGAAAATTACTAAGTGAAGGAAGAAGGCCTTTGTGCGAAGCGCCGAAGTGACCCACCCGTGAACAGTAACTAACGTTAAGCTACTCCCAGGCATTTGCTTTGGGGGGCATTGTTTGCATTTTCAAGTTGTGGTATGCTATTTACATGGTAGATACTGACCACTGGAACTGGAGGTGTCATCTGCATGGTGAAGCGTTTGCCGATTGGGATGGATGATTTTGGAGATGTGATTCGTGATGGCTGTTACTATGTCGATAAGACCATGCTGATCCGCCATGTCATTGAACGTGCGGGACAGGTCAAGCTCTATACACGTCCACGGAGGTTTGGAAAAACCCTCAACATGAGCATGCTGCTGCATTTTCTTGAGATCGGACAGGATTCAACTCTTTTCGCAAACCTGGAGATTGCAAGAGATAAGGAATTCTGCCAGACTCATGAGGGACAATATCCGGTCATCTTCATTTCACTCAAATCAGTGGAAGGGGAGGACTATCGTTCTGCTGTCAATGCCCTCAAAGCTGTGATTGGGACAGAGGCGCTGCGCTTTCAATTTCTCCGGACAAGCGATCAACTAAGTGACGCGGACAAAAATCTATATGCTCAGTTGATAGCTGTGGGAGAGGAAGATGGACTTCCCTTTGCCATGTCCGATCAGGCTCTCAATGGAAGTCTTCAGCTACTCACCCGCCTTCTCGCCAAACACTTTGGAAAAAAAGCGGTCATTCTCATCGATGAGTACGATGTCCCCCTCGACAAGGCACATCTGCATGGCTATTATGACCCTATGGTCACACTCATTCGAACCATTTTCTTAAATGCCATGAAGACAAACACCAGCCTGGCTTTTGCTGTGCTGACCGGATGCCTGCGCATCTCTAAAGAGAGCATTTTCACAGGAATGAATAACCTGAAGGTTTATTCCATGACGTCTGGGCAGGGCAATGAGATGTTCGGTTTTACAGATACGGAAGTAGACAACTTACTTTCTGCTTATGGACTGAATAAATGCAAACAAGAAGTCAGGGAATGGTACGATGGATATCGCATAGGTGGGACACGAGTCTACTGTCCGTGGGATGTGGTCAATTTCTGCAACGATATCTATTACGGCGAAGAAAATCGTCCGATCAATTACTGGGCTAATTCCAGTGGAAATGACCTTGTGCGGGGATTTGTCGCAATTGCCAGTGGATCAACTGTACAGGAGATTGAGCTGCTGATCGACGGCGAGCACATCCATAAAGAGATAGAGGAAAATGTCACCTATCGAGACCTTGACAGTTCGGTCGATCATCTCTGGAGCGTTTTATTCTCAACAGGATACCTGACCGGAGATGTAGAAAATGACGGTAAAACTTACGACCTCTGTATTCCAAACGAAGAGGTGCGGTCACTTTTTGTTTCGCAGATTCTCAAATGGTTTCGTGACAAAGTACGAAGGGACACAAAATCCGCCAGTGACTTTTATCATGCCATTCTGAATGGTCAGCCCAAAGAAATGGAGAGAATTCTGACCAACCTTCTGCAGCGTTCCATCAGTATTCGTGACATCTATACGAACAAAAAGATCCGGGAAAATTTCTATCATGGATTCATACTTGGTCTTTTAACAGCCTACCCGGAAATTACAAGCAACGCCGAAAACGGTGATGGGTATTCGGATATTACTGTGCGCGATGGGAATCAGATGGTCGGGGCTATCCTTGAGCTCAAGTATTCGAATTCGGGCACAGTAACTGCTATGCAGAAAGAAAGTCAGAAAGCTCTGGGCCAGATCGAGAAACTACACTACGAAGATCACCTCAAACGCACGGGAGTTGATACCATCCACAAGTACGGCATCTCTTTTCACAAAAAACTCAGCTGTGTCCTGATGCAGGATGTGAAATCTGATTATACCTGAAGATGGTGCCCTTTGTCCACATTGGCGACGGCCAATCTGCTTCTTACGTTCCTAAAGCGGGTGCCTGTCACCGGCAAGGGTGTCAGCCGGTCCAGACGCCGCTTCCTTCGATCCGAAGGATGTGAAACATGCGGGGCAGGAGGATGCGGTTGGCGATGCCGATGACGGTGCCGGAGATAAGGCCGGCCAGCATGAGGATGGGCAGATACCACTTCCAGGGGAAGCCGAGGACCATGACGGAGGCGACCAGGCACTGGGCGATCTCGTGTAGGGTGCCGCCGAGGGCGCTGACCCCGATGACGCTGAAGGCTCCTGTTTTTTTGAGAAGGGCCATGCCGAGGAGGCTGAGGCAGGATCCGGCCAGGCCATAGAGGATGCTGTAGAGGTTGCCGAAGAGAAAGCCCAGAATGATGACGCGGGCAGCGGAGATCATAAGGGCGGTGCCAGGACCGACTATATAGAGGATGCCGACGATGACGAGGTTGGCCAGGCCCAGTTTCATTCCTGGCACCGGCATGGGGTTGGGCAGCATGGCCTCCACATAGCCGAAGAGGATGGCCAGGGCCAGAAAAAGACCGAGATAGGCCGCTTTCATCGATGCATTTTTCTTCCAGAAGGTCTGATTTTGATTTCGCATAGGTTCACCTCACGGGACCAAAAGGGACGGTTTCTTATGGTTTCATCTTTGTGGGACCATTAGAACCGTCCCTTTTGGTCCCTACTTTGCTATGACATCGACTCCACTGTCGGTCGCATTTTCAATGATAAGGACGACTTTGTTGGGCAGGCAGACGATGGAGCCGCCATTTGTGCCGTCGATGGCACGTTCCTTCATGCAGATTTTGTCGGGGCAGGTGGCTTCGGTCATGGTGACTTCCCCGTTTTTGATCTGGCAGGTGTTGGTGTCATTGATCTGTATCGTGCGGTTCTCGGTGAGGTCGTAGGTTCCGTAGAGTTCCCCGTCGACACGGATTGTCAGAACGGGATTCGACTTGTTGTCGGAAGTGCGGATCTCGAATGTAAGAAGGAGGCCGGAGATCACAGCAATGAACACGATGAGGAGAATGTCACTTTTCCTAATGAATGCTTCTTTTCTGTCTCTCATAGGACTCCTTCTTGATTTGCTTTGGTTACGCCTTGTTCATGAGGTGTCTTAAGTGGTGATCGATGCGAGGGCATCCTCGTGCACTTATGAGGCGTCCTTTTTGATGATCTCCGGCGTGTAGTTATCTGATGAAAATGCATCCGCGATTCCTTCTGTCACAAGAAGTTTCCCGTCGTCGGTCATGAGGATGGTGTCGAACTCGTATGCATGATTTCTCCAGTAGGAAATGGCTTTGTCCTTGCCCATGACGTAAAGAGCTGTCGACAGACCATCCGCCTCACTTCCGTCCTCCATGATGATGGAGACAGAGGTGAGGCCATTGTCCGCCGGATAACCGGTCGAGGGGTCAAGGATGTGGTGGTAGACATTGCCGTCCTTATCTTTGATGTATCGCTCATACCCGCCGGAGGTGATGACGGTGCTGGCTTTAGTGAGACTCAGGACGCCAAGCATCTGACTCGTGTCGGATGGATCCTCGATACCGACCTTCCATGGAGAGCCGTCGGGCTTTGCGCCCATGACCTGGACATTGCCGCCCAGCTCGGCGATGCCGCCTGTAAGGCCATATTTCTCATAGATCTCCATGATCTTCTGCGACGTGTAGCCCTTGGCGATGCCGCCGAAGTCGATCTGCTGGCCGTCACCGAGCTTCAGGGTTTTGCTGTCAGCGTCATAGGAGACGTTCTTGGAATTGACCCTGGGAAGCACCTGGTTGATTTCTTCCTGCGTCGGAATGCTGTCGACCGTGGCCTCCACCTGTGCTTCTGTGCTCTCTGTCTCTTCCTGAAAGAGAGTCGTAAAGCCCCAGAGATCCATGAGGGGAGCAATGGTGAAGTCAAAGGCTCCGTCCGTGTCCGCACTCAGCTTAAGGGACGCTTCGGTCAGGGCAGCAGTGTCCTCTGTCAGGGTGCCGCCTCCGTTCTTATTGATGGCATAAACTTCGCTGTCCGCATTTCCTATGGAGAGCTCGCTGTCCAGCTTCTTGATCTCTTCCTCAGCAGCGTCGAGGGCGTCGTTCGCTTTCTTTCCATAGGCGCGCAGATTCATGACAGTTGTCATGGCGAAGATCTGGCGGTCGACCGGCTCAGATGATGCGGTGCTGGTGCTCTCCGCAGCCTGACTTGTGGCAGAATTTCCCGTGCTGCCGCACGCCGTCAACATGGATACGGCCAGAAGCAGAGCTGTGATGGCTCGCATTTTCTTTTTATATCTCAAAGGGCTCCTCCTTGCAGATAAAGGTATCTAACTTAAGAGATCATACACTGAAAAATCATATTCGGCAAGCCCCTTTTATCAAGTCTACCTGAAGAGGGGATCACAGGTTACTGTTCACCCGTCAGCCAATGGGAGCCCTTTGGAAAGCATTTCCGGAGTGG
>OMTP01000173.1 GCA_900313955.1 uncultured Lachnospiraceae bacterium
CTTAGTAATTTTCGCCGCAAAAGCAGGCGGCGAAAATCGAATGCGCTCCAGAAGAAGGCCTTTGTGCTCCGCGCCGGGGTGCCCCGTGAACTGTAACCCTTTTTATCCCCGCCGGTACTCTCTCCAGGCGTTCTTCATCTGGCGGAAATTCCTGCGGTTGACAGGAAAACTCGATCCGTCTGTCATTGTGCAGATATAATTCTCCATGCTCTCAACATAATCCAGATTCACGAGAATACCACGGTTGATGGCAAGAAATCGATCATCATCTGCAAGACACCTGCAGGCGTCAGCAAACGTCACGCGGACCCGGTATTCCCTGCCCGCATGAAACACAACATAGTTCCTGCTGGAAAGACAGCAGACAATCTGATCCAGCCTGATCACCGCCCTCCTTCTGCCCTGAGAGAACATAAGAGCGGAAGCTCCTTCTTCTCTGTCATAGATCACAGACATCTCCATCTATCGAAGTCACCCCATTTTTACAATAAGCCAATGTCCCGTGCGGCGAGGACAGCCTCGCTCTTGCTGGACACATGAAGTTTCCTGTAGTTCTGTCTGATATGATAGCGGACGGTCTCCGGCTTCATATCGAGGGCACCGGCAATCTGCGAGACAGAAAAACCCCTGGCCTGCAGAGCCAACACATCAATATCCTTCTTCGAGAAATCCACAGCTCTGGCATTTTCATCTTTCAGGTAAGATGGATAGCGGCGGGCAATCTTCTCGGTCTCGGAGACAACCCTCTTCAGCCAGTCCTCGGAGACTTTTTCATTGAGACCGCCCCGCTCTGGCTCCCGAAGAAGCTTCTGCAGAAGGGGAAGAAGCGCAGCACCCTCGCGACGCACAATATTGACAAACTGATAGTCCCCTGCGAGGTTCAGGCCTTCGACGAGTTTCTCCTTCCAGTGCTCATTTTTCTGACGATAATAGATGACAGCCATCAGAAAATCAACTTCCATCCACACCATGACTCGATCATACTGCTTCGCATACGCCAGAATTTTTTCAGACAGACTGAGGGCACGGATAGAATCGCCGAGTACAATTGAACAGCGAACCATGGTCAGATATAAGAGGCGCTCCATGACAAAGAAATCTTTCGTCTCATCCGGTGCATGGCGCATCCACGCCTCAATCTTCAGGATGTCTCCATTCAAAAGAGCGCTGTAGCACTGCATGGCATCGATATTGCGCAGCATCTGCGGGGAGACGTCCTCCTTCTCCGCCTTTGCCCGAAAGGCAATCAGCTGCCCCTCTGCTTCGGAGTTTCTTCCTGCCATGCAGCTGATCGAAAAAAGCAGACCGACAGCGACAAATTCCATCTCAATCTTGCCGCCGTTCTGGGCCAGCATCTGCCCCTGGGAGATCCATCCGATGATCTCTGTCAGATCTCCTCCTTTCTCGAACTGGCTCTCCGCGAGAGCGAGCGGAACAAGTCCCCTGCCATATCGTCCAAGTGCTCTCTCCACCACTTTGCCGATGGAGGACGCAAGAGCCCGGTCATGCCGGCTCCACTCGCTGAAATCCTTGCCCCCGTTCATCATGGAAGGAAGATTGCTTGTCACAGATAATTCCGGCAGGGAATAGCCGCGGTTAAACACCATGGCCGGCAGCCTCTTGAATAGATCGGCCAGATTCCCGATTCCGCGCTGAGGGAGCGCAATATCGAGGCAGAGAAGCCGGACCTCTGCTTCAGCCTTCTCCCCTCCCGAGGATCTTTTGGCAAAGTGGCTCAGCTCCCTGTACCAGCGCTCACTCTGTTCCGGCCGCAGAATAAGCGAGCAGAGCATACTCATGCCACTCATCAGCCTGGCACTTCTTAAGATCTCCTCCTCCGGCAGGGCAAGATAGCAGTCCTTCAGCTCATAGTAGAATCCGGAGGCCGGGTTTTTCTCACTGTTGAGAACCAGAATATTTCTGATTCGATCACTGCCACTCTTCTGATACATATCGACAGCCTCGAGGATCCTGTCATGGATCTCGTAGTAAAGCCCGGCATTGTAATAAAGCTCCCGCACGGTCTTTGCATCATACACCCGGTCTCTCCGCTCGCGAAATGCGCGCAGCATTGGAACCCGGAAGTGATATTTGCCGGTGTTTTTCGTCTGTATGACACCGCTCGAGAATTCACTGAGGCGTACCATCATCTCTATGGTTCGGGCTTTTCCAGTGATGTATTCCGCTAATTCCACATCAAATTCGTCCACGACGCTGACCTGCATACAGAAACTGATGATATCCGGATCAATAGTCGGAAAAACAGCCGTATTGAGATAATCACGAAACATCTTACCGCACAGAGCGCGGGTCTCATCTGTCATCTTCCATGGCACATCCTTTGTCACCCCCATCTCACAAATGATTGTCGCAATGAACTGGAGTGCCATCGGATTTCCCTCGACCAGAGATGCAAGTTTCTCTGCATCCTCACCTTGAAGAGTAAGTCCTTCCACTTCTCCGGACAAAAACTGCCCGACATTTTCCGCATCGAGAGCAAGGTCCCTCTCTTTAATCCGGACCAGTTCTCCAACCATAGACAGAGACGACAGCCACGTCGGCAGTAAACTGCGCCCCGCGAGAATAAGCCAGATTCCCTCCTCTTTGGCAAGGGACAGCAGATATTTTCTGCACTCCTCGCCATGAAGCTGCTGCAGATCGTCAACAAACACTGTGACATCCATGGCCGAACTCTTCGCCCGCGTCTCTTTGACTGCCTCCTGGAGCTCCTCCACACTCCAATCCTCCGTCTCACAGGAAAATGAAACATAATTGCGGGACTTGAGATAAAAGCGAACGAGTTCTGTCTTCCCATATCCTGTCGCAGCCCCGATATAGACCGTTTCCGCGACAGTTCGTGCGTACTTCAGTTTTTTCATCGCCCTCTGTGGGGGAATGTAGACAGTATTTTTCATCGCCCGTTTCTCCTCATGCTTTTTCTCCGCAAGAGCCCATTTCTGAACAGCTGCTCGTGAAGTACGCCCCCTGGATTTACAAAAATGGCCATCCCGCAAAGTCGAGGGATGGCCACCTTGAGTTCCGACTCTTTACAGCCCAAGAAGCTGCTTCTTCTTCGCGTCGAATTCTTCCTGTGTCAGAATTCCCGAATCAACCAGAGACTTGAGCTTAGTCAGCTGGTCGGCGATATCTCCACCGCCCGATGCCTGCGCCTGTGTTGCCTGTACGGCAGATGCTGCTGCCTGCGCTGCCGCTGCCATGAGATCCTGCTGCTGCTGCGCCTTCTGTTTGCTCTGCTGAATACCGTTGAAATACTGGGTCAGTTGTAATGCGCAGTCATAACCGCCCTTGATATCACCCTCTGATGGGATGAGACAGTCCATGACAGGAATCTTCACTTTGGAAACATAGGGATGATTTAGGATGCTGACCACACAGGTCATCTTCTCAATCTGCTCTCCCGGAGGGCAGGCAGGAAGACCCGGGTACTGCATAGCCATACCCATGCCGCCGAACAGATCAAGAAGCGGATTCTCCTTACTCTTCTCATCATCCTCGTCCTTTTGTGACGTCTCGAGCTCCAGCCAGCAACTGCCGACCTGATCAAGCGTAAAGATATCCGGATCATTTCTGGTCGCATTTACCCACCAGCCGTGGTTGTCATCGACGTACACAACGTCTTTTCCCTTCAACGCCATCTGAGCTCGGAACGTCGTCGTTGTGTGGAACTCATTCTTATAGCGCTCTGCATCTTCCTCGACGGCCTTGATGCAGTCCTCTATATCATCCACCGTCATCCGCTGAAAATCCTCTGACTCCATCTCGTCGGAGCACAGAGCCACGCAGTCACCGCACAGTAAATCCCCATCAGCCAGTTTCTGACGTGTCAGAAGTCCTGCCTTGGAACCGCAGCGTGCACATACCTTCTTTGAAAAAAGTCCCATTCTGGTACCTCCTATGAATAAAAAGATTATGCCATCCACTATTGCATGAATTATTCTATATAAACTATACCTGTTAAATACATTTCACAAAACTCCCCAAGTGGGTAGTTTATGCGGAATCTTGGTAACCGTTCAGGAGAGGTTCCTGCGGAGGGAAAAACGTCCTGCATAGTTACAGTTACCACTCATCCTTGTTTGTAACTGTTCAGGACGGGCCCTTTGCGGAGAGAAAAACATGTCCTCAGCGGCGAATTGTCCTTGCGAGCGAACC
>OMTP01000302.1 GCA_900313955.1 uncultured Lachnospiraceae bacterium
AAGGAAGAAGGCCTTTGTGCGAAGCGGCGAAGTGACCCACCCGTGAACAGTAACCCGCGGGGTGCATGATCTGTGTCCGCATTTGTTGAAAAGGAGTCAGTTTTCATTTTTTATGATAGAATTAGGAAAAAAGCAGGATCTTGTTATTGTAAATAGTAAGGAGCAGGGCGTCTATCTGGGGGAGACCCAGGACGCCGGAATCGGGGAGAGAATCCTTCTGCCCAAAAAACAGGTGCCCACGGGGGCAAAGGTCGGAGATGTGATCTCCGTCTTTGTCTATCGGGATTCACAGGACCGTCTGGTCGCGACCATACACGAGCCATATCTTTTGCTCGGGCAGATCGCCCGCCTCAGAGTCCGCCAGACGACAAAGATCGGAGCCTTCCTCGACTGGGGGCTCGAGAAGGATCTGCTTCTGCCTTTCCGTGAGCAGACGAGAAAGGTGACGGAGGGCGAGGAAGTTCTGGCAGCTCTCTATGTGGACAAGAGCGGGAGACTGGCGGCAACCATGCGGGTCTACCCTTATCTCGAGAAGAATTCCCCTTACCACACAGGCGACACGGTGAAAGGCACCGTCTATGAGATCGCGGACAACTTCGGCGTCTTCGTGGCCGTGGATGACCGCTATTCGGGAATGATCCCGAAGCGGGAGGCGCAGGCCGGCTACTCCGTCGGCCAGGAGCTGACCCTCCGCGTGACTCATGTCAAGGAGGACGGCAAGCTGGACCTCAGCGCGAGAGAGAAGGCGGCTCTGCAGATTCACAGAGATGCGGATGCAGTTCTCAGAAAGATACGCGAGGAGTATGAGGGCGAGCTTCCCTTTGACGACAAGGCGGACCCCGAGACGATCCGCGAGGTCTTCGGCCTCTCCAAGGCGGCCTTCAAGCGAGCAGTCGGTCATCTCTATAAAATGCATGATCTGCGCATGGAAAATGGAAAGATTCTTGTGACGGATGAGGGTGTGAGAAAGGAATAAGAAAATGGATGTAATGATCAAGGGTATCGATGATATGATGGGGGCAATTGTCTCCGTGGAGAACGGGTTTCAGTCCTCTGTGACCGGCGTCATCTTTCTGGTGATCGGGCTTCTGGTGGCCCTGGTCTGGTGCTTCTTCGGCTTTAAGGCCCAGAAGACCATCGTCTCTGTCATTTCTTTTATTGTGGGTCTGGTTCTCGGCCGGGGGCTGGTGAATGTCCTTGGACTTACGGACAGCATGATCTGGGTTCTGCCGATTCTGTGCGGCGTCATTCTCTGCCTGCTCGGCTATTTTATCTACAAAGTCGGCGTCTTTATTTCCGCGTTTGTTTTGGGAGCTACCGTCACATGGCACCTGATTGCGGCCTACAGCCAGCTTGACACAGCGGCTTCTTTCTTTATCGCCCTCATCGTGGGCATTCTTTTGGCAGTGCTCTGCATCATTTTCATGCGGCCGCTCATCATTCTTGTATCGTCCATCACGGGGGGACTGGCATTTTCAAGCCTTCTGTGCAGCAATTTTCTTGTCATCCGCTGGGATACCAAAACAGCAGGGCTCACAGAGACCGGGATCGGCCTCGTGCTCGCGCTCGTTGCGATGATCTATCAGTTTAAGTCGACGCACGTTAAGAAGGATGGCTGAGGATAATTTATGGCATTTACTCATCTGCATGTGCACACGGAGTATTCGATCCTCGACGGGTCCAACAAGGTCAAAGAATATGTCGCTCATGTGAAGGAAATGGGCATGACGGCGGCCGCGATCACGGACCACGGGGTCATGTACGGGTGCATGAATTTTTACAAAGAAGCCCTCGCGCAGGGGATCAAACCGATCCTCGGGTGCGAGGTTTATGTGTCTCATGGGAGTCGCTTCGAGAAGAAGACGGGAAACGATGAGGCCAGATATTATCACCTGATCCTGCTCGCAGAAAATAACAAGGGCTACGAAAATCTGGTGAAGCTGGTCTCGGCCGGCTTTACGGAGGGATTCTATTATAAGCCCAGAGTCGACAAGGAGCTGCTCCGGAAATATCACGAGGGACTCATTTGCTTAAGCGCCTGCCTTGCCGGTGAAATTCCCAGGCACATCCTTATGGGCGACTATGAAGGGGCGAAAAAAGCGGCCTTCGAGTACAGAGACATTTTCGGGGAAAATAATTTTTTCCTCGAGATCCAGGACCACGGCATGCGGGAGGAGAAAATGGCCTATCAGGGCGTCATCCGCCTGCACGAGGAGACCGGGATTCCCATCGTGGCGACCAATGACTGCCACTACACGAGGGCGGAGGACGCCGAGCCCCACGACATTCTGCTTTGTATCCAGACCCAGAAAAAAGTCACGGACGAGGACCGCATGCGCTACGAAGGCGGCCAGTACTATGTCAAGTCCGAAGAGGAGATGCGAAAGCTCTTTCACTACATCCCCGAGGCCTGCGACAACACGCAGAAAATTGCCGACCGCTGCAATGTCGAGATCAGATTCCACGAGCGCAAGATCCCGAAATTCGACATCCCCGAGGGGTTCGCAGACTCCTGGGAATATCTGCAGCACCTCTGCGAGGAAGGCCTTCAGCGCTGCTATGGCGACAGGGTGACGCCGGCCATCCGGGACCGCCTCACCTATGAGCTCGACACCATCCACTCCATGGGCTTTGTCGACTACTTTCTCATCGTCTGGGATTATGTCCACTTCGCCAAGAGCCATGGCATCATGGTCGGGCCGGGCCGAGGCTCGGCGGCGGGCTCCATTGTCTCCTACTGCCTGGGCATCACGACCCTCGATCCGATAGCGAACGATCTCATCTTCGAGCGCTTCCTCAACCCGGAGCGAGTGACTATGCCCGATATCGACGTGGACTTCGAGCCGGAGGGCCGTCAGGCCGTCATCGACTATGTCGTGAAGAAGTACGGCCGCGACCGCGTCGTCCAGATCATCACCTTCGGTACCATGGCGGCGCGCGGTGTCATCCGTGACGTGGGCAGGGCCCTCGACTATACTTACGCCGAGTGTGACCGCATTGCGAAAATGATCCCTCGCGAGCTCAACATCACTCTGGACAAGGCCCTTGTGGAGAATCCGGATCTCAAAAAAGAGTACGATGAAAATGAGCACGTCAGGTATCTCATCGACATGTCTCGCCCCCTGGAGGGACTGCCGAGAAATATCTCCATGCACGCGGCCGGCGTCATCATCTCCAACCGGCCGGTTGTAGACTATGTCCCCCTGTCCCGGGCCCAGGACGGCTCCATTACGACCCAGTATGAAGCTCCCATGCTGGAGGAACTGGGTCTTCTCAAGATGGACTTTCTGGGACTCAGAAACCTGACGGTCATCGTGGACGCCAAAGCCCTCATCGAGGAGAAAGGTGTCAGGCTCGATCTCGATCATATCGACGACAATGACCCAAAGGTCATGGACATGATCGGCAAAGGGAAGTGCGAGGGCGTCTTTCAGCTGGAGAGCTCGGGCATGAAGTCCTTCATGAAGGAATTAAAGCCACGAAGTCTTGCCGATATCATCGCGGGAATTGCCCTCTATCGTCCGGGTCCCATGGATTTTATTCCCCGCTACATCGAGGGCAAGGAGCACCCGGAGAAGATCCATTATGAATGCCCCCAGATGGAACCGATTCTGAAAGACACCTACGGCTGCATCGTCTACCAGGAGCAGGTCATGCGCATCGTCCGCGACCTTGCCGGCTACAGCATGGGCCGCTCCGACCTGGTTCGCCGCGCCATGTCCAAGAAGAAAACCAAAGTTATGGAGGCAGAGCGCAAAAACTTCGTCTACGGCAATGAAGAGGAAGGGATCAAGGGATGCGTGGGCAACGGCATTTCCGAGCAGGTGGCCAACCACATCTACGACGAGATGATCGACTTCGCCAAGTACGCCTTCAATAAGAGCCATGCGGCGGCCTACGCGGTCATTTCCCTGCAGACGGCTTACCTCAAGTGCTACTACCCGCATGAATATATGGCCGCCCTCATGACGAGCGTCATCGACAACTCCACCAAGTGCGCCGAGTACCTGCTCCACTGCCGTGACCAGAAGATTCCCATTCTTCCGCCCTCAGTCAACAGGGGCGAGGGCCGCTTTACGACAGAGGGAAATGGGATCCGCTATGGAATGTACGCCATCAAGGCTCTGGGCAGAAATGTGATCGACGAGATCGTCGGTGAGCGCAGGAAAAATGGACTTTATCAGAACTTCCAGGACTTTGTTACACGCCTCTACGGCAAGGTCAGCAAGAAAGCTATCGAGAACCTCATCAAGGCTGGTGCACTCGACGATATGGGGGCAACCAGGAAGCAGCTCATGATGGTCTATCCGGAGATCGTGGATCAGGCCGACTACGACCACAAGGAGTCCATCACGGGTCAGATGTCCCTTTTTGACTTCATGGCTCCCGAGGAGAAGAAAAACTACCAGGTCCGCTACCCGGAGGTCGGCGAATACTCGCCAGAGACCCGTCTCGCCTTTGAAAAAGAAGTTCTGGGCGTCTATCTGACCGGCCATCCCCTGGAGGAGTACGCCTCCTTCTTAAAGAGCCGGGCGACGGCTCTCACAACGGATTTCTATCAGGACGAGGAGACCGGCCTGCCCCGCGTCCGGGGCGACGCCCGCGTGACAGTCGGCGGCATGATCACCAGCACGACGATCAAGTACACAAAGACCAACCAGGTCATGGCCTTCCTTACGGTCGAGGATCTGGTCGGATCTGTGGAGATTCTGGTCTTTCCCAAGACCTATCAGAAAGTCAGGGATATGATCGGCGAGGACGCCAAAGTCTTCGTCGAAGGGCGCGTCTCTGCCGAGGACGACAAGGCCTCAAAGCTTATCTGCGAGAGGGTGCTTCCCTTTGATTCGATCATGAAGGAGCTGTGGATCCAGTTCGCGGACAAAGCGGACTATGAGGCCCGAAAAGAAGAAATCACAGATCTTCTTGAGGAATCGCAGGGAAATGACATGGTATGCATTTTCCTGAAAAAGGAGAAGCAGATGAAGAAAATGAACCGCGGGCCGCGCCTCACGGCGACGCCCGAAGTTGTCGGTGCTTTCAAGAAGACATTCGGCGAGAAAAATGTCACGGTACGCGTCCCAAAGTATTGAAAATCTGGAAGAAATGCACTAAAATAGAAGATGACTTTGGAAATTTGATCACACTTTGTCCCGTCTGGAGGGTAAAAAAATGGCAGAAAAGAAGATCAAAACGATTGGTGTTCTCACAAGCGGTGGTGATGCACCTGGAATGAATGCGGCAGTTCGTGCGGTCGTCCGCAGAGCCCTGAGCAAGGGTCTCGACGTCTATGGTATCCACAGAGGCTATGATGGCCTTATGGATGAGGACGTCTTCAAGATGAAGGCACAGGATGTCTCCGACATCATTCAGAAGGGCGGCACGATTCTCTACACGGCCCGCTGTGCAGAGATGAGAACAGAAGAAGGACAGCAGAGAGCTGCTGACACATGCCGCAAGTTCGGCATTGACGGCCTCGTCGTCATCGGCGGCGACGGTTCCTACCGCGGCGCTGAGAAGCTGGCTAACCATGGCATCAATGTCATCGGTCTTCCGGGAACCATCGATCTTGATATCTCCTGCACAGAGTACACCATCGGTTTCGATACAGCTGTCAACACAGCTATGGAAGCCATCGATAAGGTCAGAGATACGTCTACATCTCATGAGAGATGTTCCATCATCGAAGTCATGGGCAGAAATGCCGGCTACCTCGCTCTGTGGTGCGGTATCGCCAACGGCGCTGAGGATATCCTCCTTCCGGAGAAGTATGATTATAATGAGCAGGCCCTCATCGACAACATCATCGAGAGCCGCAGAAGAGGCAAGAAGCATCACATCATCGTCAACGCAGAGGGCATCGGCCACTCCGCATCCATGGCGAGACGTATCGAGGCTGCAACAGGCATCGAGACCCGTGCAACCATCCTCGGCCACATGCAGAGAGGTGGTTCTCCGACAGCCAAGGACCGTGTCTATGCTTCCATCTTCGGCTGCATGGCAGTTGATCTTCTCTGCGAGGGCAAGAACAAGAGAGTCGTCGGTTACAACAAGGGCCAGTTCCAGGATTTCGACATCCAGGAAGCCCTGAAGATGCAGAAGTCTCTCGACGAGTACGAGTACGAGATCGCCAAATCTCTTTCCTCCAGCTACATGAAGGATGCTCACAAGAAAGTTTTAAAGGACGAGATGCTGTAATTGCTTTCGATTAAAGAGATCAAATTATTAGTGAAAAATAAAAAGGCCCGCGATTCGCAGGGCCTTTTTGTCACGGAAGGAAGAAAGCTCTTTCTCGAGGCCCCGTGGGATCGGGTTGTCCAGGTGCTCATGACGAAGGATTTTGCCTCGCAGCACCCGGATCTGGTCAGTCAGATCCCGGCGGATGTTCCCTCTCTCATCGACATGGAGCGCAGCCGCTTCATTGAGGTCGCGGACACGAAGACACCCCAGGGGGTCCTCACGATTGTCAGGAAAGAAGAGCCGTCTTTGGAGACGTATCTGGCTTCATGCGGGGCGGCTCCTTTTTTCTTACTTCTGGAAAATCTGCAGGATCCGGGCAACGCGGGCACCATTCTCCGCACCGCCGAGGCTGCCGGGGTCGACGCCGTCTTCCTGACGGAGGGGTCGGTCGACATTTACGCGCCCAAGACCATCCGGGCTACGATGGGGTCCATTTACCGCGTGCCTCATTTTCATGTCCCGGATAGCCTTTCTTTTTTGAAGAAAATGAGTACAATGGGCGTAACAAGTTTTGCCGCTCACTTGAGAGGCGACCGCGCCTACACGGACTGTCTGTTTGACGGCGGGACATGCCTCATCATTGGAAATGAGGGAAATGGAATCACGGACGCGACGGCCGAGTGCGCTGACGTGCTCATGAAGATTCCCATGTCGGGAAAAGTCGAGTCGCTCAACGCGGCTATGGCGGCCGGGATCCTCATGTACGAGGTGAGAAGACAGAGGAATGAAAAGTGACGTTCACGGTCAGCCGGTGGCGAGTGAACTGATCTGCACCATTGGCTTCGCTGAATATGATAAAATATGAAAAATTGATTTAGGAGGTTTATGCACATGGCTAATCCAGCTCAGGACTTAAAGGGAAGAAAATTTTTAACTTTGAAGGACTTCACTCCGGACGAGATCGAGTATTTTCTTGATCTGGCAGCGGATCTGAAGGCCAAGAAGAAGAAGGGAATCTACGGAACAAGTCTGGCCCACAAGAACATCGCCCTCATTTTCGAGAAGCCGTCCACCAGAACACGCTGCTCTTTCGTTGTAGGAGCCTGTGACGAAGGGGCTCATCCGGAATATCTGGGTGTTCATGATATCCAGCTGGGCGGCAAGGAGTCGGTCGAGGATACGGCCCGCGTTCTGGGACGTCTCTTCGACGGCATCGAGTTCAGAGGCTTCAAGCATGCGACGGTCGAGGCTCTGGCCAGGTACGCCGGCGTTCCGGTCTGGAACGGCCTCACGGATGACTTCCATCCGACGCAGATTCTGGCTGACTTCCTGACCATCCGCGAGCACTTCGGCGACCTCAAGGGCAGAACTATGTGCTTCCTGGGCGACGGCCGCAACAACATGGCCAATTCTTTCCTCATCGGCTGCGGCAAGATGGGCGTCAACCTTCATGTGATCGCTCCGAAGAGCCTGTGGCCGGCTGAGGATCTGGTTGAGCTCGCCCGCGGCTACGCTAAGGAGTCCGGCGCTGTGATCGACATCACAGACGATATTCACGCTGTCGAGGGTGCCGATGTTCTCTACACGGATGTCTGGGCATCTATGGGTGAGGAGGCAAAAGCCAAGGAGAGAGAGACTCTGCTTCGCCCGTATCAGGTGAACAAGGAGCTCATGGCCATGACCGGCAAGCCTGAGACTGTCTTCATGCACTGCCTGCCGGCCATCAAGGGCAAGGAAGTGACTGAGGATGTCTTCGAGTCCGATGCTTCTATCGTCTTCGATGAGGCCGAGAACCGCATGCATACCATCAAGGCTGTCATGGTGGCAACCCTGGGAGAGTATGACCGTGGGTGATTGAAACACGCATACCTATTCAGGAGGGCATCTTTGCTTCGGAAAAAACACGTTCTCCTCGGCTCAAAAAGAAGGTCGGTTCAAGGACGGCTGTTGTTCCTAAGGGCAACTCGCCGCTGAGGACGTGTTTTTCCCTCCGCAGGAGCCCTGCCTGCATAGGTATGTTGATTGATTTCATGAGTGAGGAAAGATGAGCGTGGCTGATACGAACTGGTCGGAGGATCTCGCCCGCTATCTCTATGAGACGGGCGAGGATTCTTTCTATACAATGAAATATTTTGAGACGATTGATTCCACGAATGAAGGGATCAAGAGGGCTGCCGCGGAGGGTGCTTCGGAGGGCCTCGTCTATGTCGGTGAGGAGCAGACGGCCGGCAAGGGCCGCCTGGGCCGCAAGTGGGTTTCCCCGGCGGGCGAGGCGTCTTACTTTTCCTTCCTGCTGAGGCCAAAGTTCTCCGCGGAACATGTCGCCCCACTGACCCTCGTCATGGGACTTTCTGTGGCGGAAGCTGTCCAGGAGACAGTCATGCTGCCGGTCGAGATCAAGTGGCCCAATGATATAGTCATTCATGGCAAGAAGATCTGCGGCATTCTGACGGAAGCGGGCCTCGGCTCGAATGGTCTCATGGACTATGTGGTTATCGGCATCGGGATCAATGTCAACAACAAGTCCTTCGATCCTTCGATCGCCGACCGGGCCACATCCCTCAAACTCGAGTGGGGCGGCAGGGACGTCTCCCGCGCCCTTGTCACGGCGGCTTCCCTCAAGTACTTCCACAGAAACTATGTCAAGTACTGTGAGACCGAGGATCTTTCGGGTCTCATCAAGGACTACAACTATCTCCTGGCCAGCCGGGACAAGCAGGTTCGCATCGAAGATCCCAAGGGCCCCTACACGGCCATTTCCCGCGGCATCGATAAGGACGGCAGCCTCATCGTCGATCTGCCTGATGGCACCGAGCGAAAGATCGCGACCGGAGAAGTTTCTGTTCGCGGCATCTACGGGTACGTTTAAGGCGAGCAGGCCCGGAAGATTTGTTCAACCCCAGCGAAGCCGTGAAAAAGGCCTCTCGCTGGGGTCGAACGGGCCCGAGCATGTTCCGGCAACCCCAGCGAAACCGTGAAAAGGGCCTCCCGCTGGGGTCGAACGAGCCCGATCATGTTCCGGCAACCCCAGCGAAACCGTGAAAAGGGCCTCCCGCTGGGGTCGAACGAGCCCGATCATGTTCCGGCAACCCCAGCGAAGCCGTGAAAAGGGCCTCCCGCTGGGGTTGAACGAGCCCGAGCATGCTCCGGCAACCCCAGCGAAACCGTGAAAAGGGCCTCCCGCTGGGGTTGAACGAGCC
>OMTP01000127.1 GCA_900313955.1 uncultured Lachnospiraceae bacterium
CGGATAACGCGGTGAATGATTCGCAACTTTGTACAGACGACAGTCAGTCTGATTTGCAACATTGTACAGACGGGGCATGTTGTGACAACACTGATGCCGCGCTTGACGCACTTCTCAACGTGATCGTAGATATCTTTAATAAAGCTGAACAACGTGACAACGGCGATGTCTGCATCGCACTCATCGAGAACCTTGTCCGCATCGTTGGAGATGAGGACTCCAGTTTTTACTCCGAGATCAGCATAGTCACCGACATCCATGCCCACTACAGCAGGATTAACATCGATAGCACCAACAATCTGTGCACCGTGCTGGTAAAGATTCCTCAGAATGTACTTGCTCATTTTTCCGCATCCGTACTGAACAACTTTGATTTTTTCCATGAGATAAATCTCCTTTCGCTGGCTTCACGTGCCATTTTCTTTTATCAGGACGCCCTGATTTATTTACTAAATTTAGTGTAAACCCTATCTGCGCATGAGAGTCAAGGCCAAATTTATGATCATCATAAAAGAAGCGCATGGCGCGGATTAAGCGGTTTTTCTGCTAATGTGTGCTGGTCGAAGGAAACTGTACAGGCACCTGCAGCCGCATGAACATGCTTCGGCTTTCGGAACTGAAGACATTGAATTCTGTCATGATTTCACAGATATAATCCCCGGAAATCTGATATCCCTGTTCCTTACAGTAATAGAGCAGCTTTTGAGCACAGGGAATTTCATCCTCATAGCGGTCAGCGTAAATACAGGCGTACATGCTGCTCTCGACGAGTTTTATTTCTTTCCAGTTGTTTGCCATTGTGTGATCAAGAAAGGCAAAAACTTTGTCAGCGATGAGCTTACCTTCAAGATAGTCCCTCTGGCTGATCGATGTGCCGTTGTTATAGGAATGGATATTTGTAATTCCGTGGTTCATGAGATCCTGGCGCAGGTTCCATAAAACTCGCTCATATCCGCTGATATCAGGTGTATCGTAGAAGTTCTCGGAACAGGGAATCGGCCAGATATAGCGGTGTCCGATGTATTCCAGAGCAGGTACACCCGTGACAGGACTTTTTCGATAGCGCTCAATACTTGCAATCGCACGCTCGACAGTATCATGTCTTCTTTTCAAATCCAGCATCTCCCGATGAAATTGCTCATTTTTCCGAGCAAGAATGCTCTCAATGAGCGAAATATCTTCTTTCTCAAATACATTGCGGACTTCAGCCAAGCTCATTCCCAGTTCCTTCATGTAGGCGATCATATCGAGGCGGGCATTCTGGTCAATAGAGTAGTAGCGATAACCGGTTTCCGGGTTGATATAGACCGGCTTCAGAAGTCCCAGATGGTCATAGTGTCGCAGGGCTGCAATCGAGACGTGATTGATTTCTGCCATCTTACCGATGGGCAGGAGAGTGTTTATTGCACGATTCTCTTCCATAATTGTCACCTTTCAATACTGATAAACTCTATTCTAACATTAGAGTTTTTCGGTGGCAAGGAGGTTACTGTTCACAGGCCTGCCAGCCGTTGGCAGACGAGTGAACAGTAACGCCAGGAGAGTTACAGTTCACACGTCAGCCAGAAGAGCGATTGGAAAGCGCTTCCGGAGTGGACCTATAGGGGATGTCCACGGAGGAAGCGCTTTCCAGTCGCTCGATGCTGGATGACCCGTGAACTGTAACCCAGGAGAGGTCCTGTCAGTGAGAAATCTTTTGTCGTGTTGCAGAGCTAATGCACGAGATGTAAAATGAAGGTATTCAGGAGGGAATATAGAAAATGGCAGATATATATGTTGCATCGGATCAGCGTTACGAGAAAATGAAATACAATCATGTAGGAAGGAGAGGACTGAAGTTCCCGGCGGTGTCTTTGGGTTTCTGGCACAACTTCGGCAATATTGGCACCATCGACAATATGCGTGCCATGATGAGGACAGCTTTTGACAACGGGATCACCCAGTTCGATTTGGCAAACAATTATGGTCCGGAGTATGGCAGCGCGGAGATCAACTGCGGGCGGCTTCTCCATGAGGACTTTATGCCCTACAGGGATGAACTTGTCATCACCAGCAAGGCGGGCTATGACATGTGGAAAGGACCCTACGGCAACTGGGGCAGCCGCAAATATCTGATTTCCAGCTGTGATCAGTCCCTAAAAAGACTTGGACTTGACTATGTGGATATTTTTTATCATCATCGTCCGGATCCTGAGACTCCAATCGAGGAGACCATGGGAGCTCTTAAGACCATTGTTGACAGCGGAAAGGCACTCTACGCCGGTATATCCAATTACAATGGAGAACAGACAAAAGCGGCGATCGAGGCGGCAAGAGAGATTCATCTGCCATTAATTGTCAATCAAAGGCGGTACTCTATTTTTGATCGAACGATCGAGAAGGACGGTGCCAAGAAAACCTGTGCTGAGGAGGGTCTTGGAATCATCGCTTTCAGTCCACTGGCACAGGGCCTTCTGACGGATAAATATCTGCATGGTATTCCTGCCGACAGTCGTATCGCGAGAGATCCTCGCTTTCTCCATGCAGATGCTCTGACTGAAAAGAAGCTGCGCCAGATTCAGGAACTGAATGAGCTCGCGAATAAGAGAGGGCAGTCTCTGGCGGATATGGCTCTGGCTTGGGTCGTTAAAGACAGTGATGTCTGCTCTGTCCTCATTGGTGCGTCAAAACCCGAGCAGATCGTAGAGAATGTTCGTTTCCTTGAGAGTGCTTCGTTCTCCGAGGAGGAGTTAAAGGAAATCGACAGAATTTCCGCTGAATAAGTGCTTAGAAGAGACTGAGCTGGGGATCAACCCAGCTCTCCTCCTCCACATCATGAATGCGGTCTCCCTCTTCATAATTTTCAATAAGGAATGGCGAAGTCGGATCGTGACGTTTCGCGTTAGCAGCAACTAGCTTCAGATCGTTGTTTGCGTAGCAATATCGGCAGAAATGGCGGCAGGTGTCGTAAGCACCAATGTCACTTGCCAGGTAGCAGATGCATTCCGGGCGGTTAGATTTTCTTCTGGGAACGGTCAGCTTTTGCCCAATCGCTCGCTCATATAAAGTGAGGCTGTCGAAAGCATAATATGGAGGATTGGAATGAACAAGTATAAACAGGGCCTTGCTGATTGCATAACAACTTACACGGGCCTTCACATGAATCCGCTGAACCCCAGGCCTTTGGACTTCAGAATAGAGGATATTGCCCACGCCCTGCCTTTGATCTGTCGAGGTAATGGGCATGTAAAGACTTTCTTCTCTGTGGGACAGCACTGTATCAATTGTGCAAGGGAAGCGGAAGCAAGACATTGGTCGGATCGGTTGATTCTGGCATGCTTACTGCATGATGCCAGTGAGTGTTACATGTCGGATGTTCCTCGCCCATTCAAGCAGAATACTCCATCCTACAGGGCAGCAGAGGATCGTCTTCTGTCTGTTCTTTACACTCGGTTTCTGGGATCGGACCTGACAGAAGAAGAGCAGAAGTCAATCAAGGAGATTGATGATTCCATGCTCTGGTATGACATGAAAGAACTTCTGAATGAGGACATAGGCCCGAAACCGGAGGTGCACATCGCAATATCTTATAAGTGGAAGCCTTTCGAGGAGGTTGAAAAAGAGTACCTGAATATATTTCATAGATATGCGGCTGCCAGAGATGAAAAAATATGATGAGACAAGTTTGGAGGAAGTGAGCATGCTGAGTATTTATTTTGGTGAACCACAGACTGAAACATATATATATAATCCAGATGCTTTTTTTAATAATCGCCATATGGCGGATTGGCTGACAGAGCCGCTTTCTGTAGAAATGATCAGGGATGTGGATAAATCGGAGGTTGTAGGACCAAATCTGATCCAGAGCCCCTTTCTTGGGCCGATTCCGCCGGAACGGTTGTCGGGAGGCGTTAAGACATTGATCATGATAGATCATGATGGTGAGCATCTTTTCAATGCCTCTGCTTGTGGAGATAACTGTGCTAAATGGCTGCTTGTCATTGGAGATGAGAAGGACCGTACGGTTCGCCTGGGATATATCATGGATTTTGGAAGAGATAAGTTTGATATACGAATTGAGAACACGAACAAAATCGTCCATTCCATGACAGAAATGACAGAAGAAATTGTAAGGAAGCACCTATTGTAATGGGGGTAGAACAGATGGTAGGAAAATATTCGATTGAGGTGACAAGCAATTATACAAGATATTTTCTTACGGTAGAAAGAAATATCACAGTGATTCAGGGGAGAAGTGCAACAGGGAAAAGTGAACTGATACGACTGTTGACATCCTATGAAACAGATGGCATTTCGTCAGGTGTCATTGTTCGATCCGATGTGCCTATTCATGTCGTGGATTCGAGGCAATGGGAGATCTTGATACAATCATATTCGAAATGTATTATTTTTATCGATGAAACGGCAGATTTTGTAAAATCCGAAGATTTTGCAAGGCTTGTGCAAAAAAACAATAATTATTTTGTAATCGTCAATCGGGATCCATTAAAGCAGCTCTCTTACAGCATAGAAGAAATCTATGGCTTTCGAGTTTCTCATGAATCACAGAAATATCATGGCGCATACCGGGTATATAATGAATTGTATCATCTTTATCATTTGACACCTGGAAGTTCCATTGCTCCAACCAAGGTGATTACAGAAGATACGAATTCTGGTTTTACGTTTTTTCAGAAGCTGTTCAACGAAAAATGTATCGCAGCGGGTGGAAAGAGTCGAGTTGTTGACAAGCTTGATGAGCTGGATAGCGGTGAAGATGTGCTGCTGATTGTTGACGGAGCGGCCTTTGGATCTGAAATAGCCAGAGTGATCAGGTATCTGTATAATCATCAGATGAACTGTGCTGTCTATGCTCCAGAATCTTTTGAATATCTGCTGTTAAGGGCGGGGTTTGTGTCTGTTTCAAAAAAGATGCTAGAAGAAACCTATAACTATGCCGATAGTGCCAGATATATCAGCTGGGAGGACTTCTATACATCTGTATTGATTCGTGAATCACAGGGAACGGTGTATCGGTATAGTAAACAACGACTTAATTCAGCCTATTTGTCCGATGCTTCGGTTACTAAAGTGAAAAGGGAGATACCTCCGCAGATAAAAGTATAATAAAAGCGAGAGAAATTGCTCAAGTGGGGCAGTTTCTCTCGCTTTTTTAAGAGCGGATGTAACTGTTCAGGACCCGACGGAAAGGTGCGATAAAAAGCACTTCCTTCGCGGCTCTACGCTCCGCTTCGGTCGGCTGCTCTTCAAACGTCCACTGGACGTTCAGCGCCCCCTCAAAGGTCCACTCCGGAAGTGCTTTTTTATCGCACCTTCGTCAGGCCTGCTGAACAGTTACGAGCGGATTAGTATTATCCGATGTAATCAGTTGCGATGCGGCTCATATCGACATCTTTGACCGTATACTTGATATCGGTCTTGCCGAGAGCAATTCCACATAAAGGTGTAAAATCTGCAGGAAGGTCAAGAGATGCGACAAGTTCTTCGTTTCTCACAAGAGCTGCGACTGCGCCCCAGATATGGACTGTGCCGACGCCAAGATCAACAGCGGCAAGAGACATGTTCTCGACAATGCATGCCGCGCTTGACTGAACGGCATTGGCCATAGCCGGTGCTGGCTTCTTTGAGGAGACAAGAACCAGAGTTGGTGCGCCGTAGAGCGGATCCATATCGGGTTTGCCCATCATTGTTGCTGCCGCCTGGCTGATCTTTTTAAGAAGATCTTTGTCCTTGATAACGGTGAGGTGCATATCTCCATAGCGGCCCATGCCAACCGGAGCAGCCACACCTGCTTTGATAATCTCTTTAAGGGTGGTATCATCAATAGCTTCGCCTGTATAACTTCTCACTGACTTTCTGCTGTAAATAGCATCAAATGTATTCATTGTAGTCCTCCTTAAAATATCTTCACTACAATGTAGTATAGATAAAATTATCGATTTTATCAACTGACAAGGATCGAATGATTGTTGGCTTACATCACGCAAGCACGCTGCTTGCGAAAACCAGAAGAAAACCAAGAGCGGCACCGATAAAATTGAGTGCTTTCTCTTTTGTCTTAAGAACGTGGGGCAGAAGTTCGAGGAATATGATGTAGATAATCATTCCCGTGGCAATGCAGACAAGAATGCCAACCACTGTTTCAGTGAGATAACCACTCACCATTTTCATGAGAAGTCCGCCAACCAAAGTGGAGAGCGAGACAGAGGAGAGAACCGCAAAGTGTTCTCTCGGTGATTCCTGCTCGGTTGTGGACTCGATCAGCATACCCATGGGGATGTTGTGAAGCGCTATGCCCAGAGCAAAGATGAGCCCCTGACGCGCGGATGCGAGTGAGAGACTGTAAACAGTCATGCCCTCGACAACATTGTGGAGAATAACAGCGAGAGCGGAGATGAGCCCGATGTGAGCTGCGTTTTCCCTGTCGTGGTTTGCCTCGGTGTCCTCGTGATCAGGCACGAGGTGGTCAAGGAATTTAAGAAGCGCAATTCCTCCGATGACAAAGAGAACCGTGATGCCCCAGCCAATCCCGGAAGCGGATTCAGCAACCTCCGGAAGCAGGTCAAAGATCATGAGTGACAGAAGTGCTGACAGCGCCGTTGCGATCGATAGATGCTCGATCTTTTCAGTATTGTGGGAGAGGCGGATAAATGCTGCACCGAACAAGATGGAAATTCCCGCCAGAAAAGTAATAAAAAGTTCCATATAAATATCCTTCCTTTAAATTCGCTGAGCATTTGCCGCCTGTTTTTTCAGGCATTCATCACAGATACCGTAAAGAACCGTTCGCTTCGGATTCAGCAGAAAATGATGTTCTTTGAGCAGATGTTCCTGCAGCTCTTTGATCTCATCGCAGTGCAGATGGATCAGCTTACCGCACATTTCGCACTTGCAGTGGTAAAGTGAAGGCTCATCCGTCTGATTTCCATTCGAGATAAATTCATAGCAGGCAGGAGAAGTGGGATCCACAGTATATTTGGCCACCAGCCCTTCCTCTGTCAGACGGTCCAGAAGCCGATAGAGAGTCGTCATCCCTACCGTGATCCCGGTACTGACAAAGTGTGCGTAGATCTCCTGGGTTGTCACATGCTGTCCCGGAATCGTAGAAAACCAGGCCAGCAGTTCGTCATAATGTTTTGATTTATAATTTCCACGGGAACCAGCCATCCCGTTTACCTCCGGATGAAAATGAAAACCAATTTCAAATTAACAGCAAAGAATATATTAGCAGATTATAAAATAATGTCAATATGAAAATGGAAACCAAATTCAAAATCTATGCAGCTCATTGAGACCGCCGACCCAAAGCCGCTGCATCTGCTCTGCCAGATCTTCGACGGGAACTTTTCGTCCTTCGTGGTGCCAGTATATCCTGTAATCCAGCAATATCAAATGGTTTGTGGGTTGATCATTTCACACTTTCTCCTTTTATTGAACAGTGACTTCTATGTCTGATACTATACAAAAAAGTTTACGGCATGAAATATCAATAATTCGCCTTCACCATGAATAATTCGTGATATCGCTATACATACAAATGTAATTGTTGACATTACATATGATCAATGGTAAAGTGTTGGCGTAAATAATATGATTACAAATAACCCCGCAAGGAAGGCGGTTGATATGGATAAAAAAGAAATCGTAAAACGATTAATGGCATGTTCCAACGTGATTTCGCTAAGATACTTGGATGCAGTGATTCTGGAAGCGCAGTCAGTCAATGGGAGTCCGGAAGCAGTATCCCGACAAAGGTCTGGTTTCCGGAGATAAAGAAAGCTGCCGAAAAGGTTGGAATCGATCTGGATAGTCTTAACGGTCATCCAGAAATCTATAAGGATGCATATACAGAACTGATCCAGAAGCAAGATTCATCCGCGTGGGTAAGAAGAATCAGAAAAGAGAGCGGTCTTACGATTGAAGACTTTGCTCGTTACATTGGCGTGAGTACAACTGCTGTATGGCAGTGGGAAACAGATAAAAAATGCCGGAAACCGGGAAGACGGTCCTTCGACAAGATCGTTGAAATAGCAGTCATGAAAGGAATTGATATCTATGACACATGGAGAACAGAGACGATGGCTGATCGAACAGCTGCTTGCGGAGGATCCGCAGTATCAGAACATTCAGATACCTGATAATATTCAGGAACAGAAAGATCTCCTGAGGGCGCTGATGAACGTCCGTATGCCGAAGAAGATCAGTAAACAATTCCTTGATGTTCAGGACGAATACCTGCAGGCAGAGATTGAAGCGGAAGGGATCGTCGATGTGGATGACCTGAAGCCTTTCGGTAGTGATCCGAAGATCTATCTCTGGCAGGGTGACATCACAAGACTTAAAGTAGATGCTATCGTGAATCCAGCAAACAGCAAGATGTTAGGCTGCTTCCAACCTTTACATAATTGCGCGGATAACATCATAAATACCAAGGCCGGGATAGCTTTGAGGCTTGAGATGAATCGCATTATGACGATTCAGGGACATGACGAGCCGACCGGCGAGGCAAAGATTACGTCCGGTTTCAATCTGCCGGCCAAGCATATTCTTCATACGGTCGGTCCGATCTGCTATACAGGCGTACCGGGAATCAGAGAAAAGGTGCAGCTGGCTTCCTGTTATCGGTCCTGTTATACACTGGCGGCGGATTCCGGATGCAAGTCCATTGCATTCCTCTGCATTTCCACCGGTGTGTTCATGTTCCCGAATAAACCGGCGGCTGAAATAGCAGTGAAAACCGTGAAGGAATGCATGGCTGAAGATCCACGCATTGAAAAAGTGGTCTTCACAGTCATCAAGGATCTGG
>OMTP01000128.1 GCA_900313955.1 uncultured Lachnospiraceae bacterium
CAGGCGGCGAAAATCGAATGCGCTCCGGAAGAAGGCCTTTGTGCTCCGCACCGGGTGCCCCGTGAACTGTAACGTTGACAGGACATTCCTGTCCATGGGTCAGCCAGAGACTCCTCTCAGCGCATGAGGTCGCGAATGCGGCTGGCGAGGCGGGTGTTGCGGTCGTTCACGGTCACGTTGTGGACGGCGCAGGCGACAGCTTTCTTCTGGCCCACGAGGACGATGATCTTCCTGGCTCTCGTGATGCCGGTGTAGAGAAGATTCCTCTGCAGCATGATGTAATGGGTCATCATGATGGGCATGACGACGATGGGGTACTCGGAGCCCTGCGCCTTGTGGATGGTTGTCGCGTAGGCCAGGACAAGCTCGTCGAGTTCCGTACTGTCGTAATTCACATCCCGCCCGTCAAAGCTCACGGAGAGCTCCTTGTCGATGACGTTCACATGACTGATGACTCCGATGTCGCCGTTGAAAACTTCCTTGTCGTAATTGTTGCGGATCTGCATGACCTTGTCGCCCTCGCGGTAGCTGATTCCGCCGCGCTTCAGCTCGTAGCCCTCGGGATTGATGGCCTTCTGCAGGAGCTGATTCATGTTGGCCGCCCCGACCACGCCTCTCTGCATAGGGGTCAGCACCTGAATCTCACTCGACGGCGTCCGATAGTAGCGGGCGAGCTTGGTCTTCACGAGGTCGACGATCGTCGCGGCGGCCCGGTCGGGATCCTCCTCCGTCATAAAGAAGAAATCCGCCGTCCGCCCGTTGCTCATATCCGGCAGCTCCCCCGCATTGATTCGGTGGGCATTTAATATGATGCGGCTCTTCTCCGCCTGCCTGAAAATGCGCGTCAGCCTCACCACCGGGAAGCAGCCGGAATCCATCATGTCGCGGAGGACATTTCCCGCACCGACGGAGGGCAGCTGGTCAATATCTCCCACGAAAATGACCCGCATGGTGTCAGGCACTGCCTTCAGCAGGTTATACATGAGCATGATGTCAATCATGGAGCACTCGTCGACGATGAGGACATCGCCCTTTAAGGGGTTCTCCTCATTTTTCTGGTATCCCTCCGGCGGCTTCACCTCGAGCAGACGGTGGATGGTCTTTGCCTCCATGCCGGTCGTCTCGCTGAGCCGCTTGGCCGCTCGCCCGGTCGGCGCCGCCAGCAGGATGCTGGCCCCCGCGTCCCTGAAGGCCGTGAGGATGCCCAGCGTCGTTGTTGTCTTGCCCGTGCCGGGTCCGCCGGTCAGGATGAGAATCTTGCTATTGACCGCCGTCAAAATGGCCTGCATCTGGATCTCGTCGTACTGCATGCCTGTCCTCTTTGCAATCTTCTCCGGCAGGTTTTGCGTGGAGACGCGGAATCCCTGCTTATTCTGGAAAATGGCTCTGAGCCTCTTCGCGCACCCAGCCTCTGAGAAATAAAAGGGCGGCAGGTAAATGGCCTCTCCTGTCGCTGGTTTCGCTGCCGCCTTCTCGTTTTGCATCTGCCAGTAGAGGCTCGCACTGTTGGGAGTGGATGTCCTGTAAGGAACAGAGCCTTCCGCCACCTGACCGATCTGCGAGGGGTCCAGTGAAGGATACGGTGCAGTTCCTGTTGCATCGCAGCCTCTGCGCACGGAATGCGTTCGCATGGATGCTGCATGTTCCGTCACCTTGCCAGCTGGTGTCCGGGGAGATGCCGGTGGTATATCCGCGCTTCTTCTTTGCATTGGTACGGATCCCGCATTTTCCTCAGGAGGAATCTTCTCGCGGATGACATCCCGCTGCTTGATCATCTCATCGAGGGTCATGGTGAGGAGGGAGTCGTCGACGCCGAGGAGCTCTGCGCCTGTCTCCATGAGCTGGTCGCGCGTGGCGTAGCAGTGGCCCTCTTCAGAGAGCTTATTCAGGGTGTAGACGATACCGGAGCGCAGGCGCGCATATTTCTCGTGCCCAAAGCCCATTTTCTCGGCGATCTGGTCAGCTGTCTTAAAGCCGATTCCCCAGACGTCGTCGGCCAGGCGGTAGGGATTCTCCTGCATGATCTTGATGCTCTCGGACCCGTAGGTCTTGTAGATGCGGGTCGCCTGGCTTGTCGAGACGTCGTGGCTCTGCAGGAAGAGCATGATGTTCTTGATCTCCTTCTGCTCGTTCCAGCTGGCCTTGATGCGGTCGACGCGGGTCTTGCCGATGCCGGGGATCTTGAGCAGGTCATCGGGACGGGTCTCGATGACTTCCAGGGTGTCCTTGCCGAACATGTTCACGATCTTTTTGGCATACTTGGGTCCCACGCCCTTGATGAGGCCGGAGCCCAGGTATTTTTCGATGCCGAAGACGGTCGCGGGCAGGGTCTCCTCGAAGGTCTCGACGGAGAACTGACGGCCGTACTTGGCGTCCATTTTCCAGCTGCCGCCCAGGGACAGGACAGAGCCAACGTGGACGTCCGGCATAACCCCGACCACGGAGACCAGGTCGGCGTAATCCCTGGCGCGGCACTTGATGACGGCAAAACCATTTTCCGCATTCTGATATGTTATTCGTTCCACAACACAGCGAAGATGATCCATAATCCAGAGTATTCCTTGCATATCATTGATAGGAATACTATACCATATCCGGGACCAAAAGGGACGGCTCAAAAAAAGGCCCCGCCGCACCCTTCATTTTCAATGATCCATGCAGCGGAACCCCTGTTGGTTCCATTTTCACTGACGATTCAGACGGCCTGCGTTTGTGACGATTAAATAGCTCTCCCTCGCCAGCGGTCCTGAATAGTTCCCTTAGTTTCTATAGAAATCACTTGGCCATCATGAGTTCGCCAGTGTGCTTGCTCTTATACATGCGGTCGTCTGCCGTCTGAATGACGTCCACTATTTCGCGCTCCGAGCGGACAAGGATTTTTTCGCAGCCTATGCTGATGGTGAGCTTGTAGGGCAGGTCATTGCGATCCGCCGTCTTCTGCATCGTCTCCTCTATCTCCTCGCAGAGGACATTCAGCTCGCCCTCGCCGCAGTGGACGACCGCCGCGAACTCATCCCCGCCGTAGCGGCAGAGACAGCCCCTGTGTTCAAGAAAACATTTCTGCAGGACGGACGCCACGATCTGCAGCGCGTGATCGCCCTCGAGGTGGCCATAGGTATCGTTGACCGTTTTAAAGTGGTCGATGTCCATCATGATGAACCAGTAGGGATGACTGCCTTCAACCACCGGGTCAAGCGCGCCCTCCCCCAAAAGCTGGGTCAGATACTTTTCAAGTGTCGGCCTGCGCGGCACCCCTGTCAGGGCGTCGCGGCTGACCTCGCGGTTCTCCACAACAAGATACCCCTGCAGCATGGCCAGCATGATAGACGCCGGAACACAGGGCACCGCCTGTCCCCAGAAGCACTGCATGATGACCCCCGCCGCGGGAAAGATCCCAAACGTCGCCATCTTGATATAATCGATCTTCATGCGCCGCGTGACCGTCTTGAACGATCGCCACAAAAAGAGTCCGAACTGAATTACCGGATAGATGCAGTAGGAAACAAGTTCCATGAAAAAGAGGGGCCCTCTTTGATAGATTCCCGGCTCCACTGCCCAGTAGACTCCCTTGTTCCAGAAGGAGAGAATAAAGCATGTCCCCGTCACCATCGCCGGCAGCCAGTAGAGCACGCGCATGCCCTTCGACAGCCTGAGATCAAGAAACACCTCCGAAAAATGAAGCCAGCTCACAAGAACGCTCGTCGTCAGCAATGCCTTGAGCACGGAGAATGTAATGATCGCCCTTGGCATGACTGCCCTGTATATGAACACTTCCCGCACAGCATCGGCCAGAATGGACAGAATCGCCAGGATGCATGTGTGGATGAAAATGCGATTCACCACACTGCGTTCTCTGCCTGTCATCGTGCTGACAAGAAGAACGACAAGCGCGACCATGCTGACAATATCTAATTCTTCATATACCATAAAATGAGATAGATCCGCCTGCATATGTAACACACCGTCCCGAGTTGTTTAGTCAAATTCAATTCATGTGACAAAGCGTCACTCTTATTATAGGAAAAATGCATCGCAACTTCAAGGGTCAAGTGAGCTCCATGCAATGACTGGCCACAGGTGGTTACAGTTCACGGGTGGGTCACAACGTCGCTCCACAAAAAGACCTTCCATCCGGACTTAGTAAATTTGCGCGCAAAAGCG
>OMTP01000130.1 GCA_900313955.1 uncultured Lachnospiraceae bacterium
TTCGCCGCTGAGGACATGTTTTTCTCTCCGCAAAGAGCCCGTCCTGAACAGTTACCTTACGATTATATTTTATGCACTTACATTCTACATGTCGGCATCATAAACGAATATTTGTTTCCTTTTTTCAAAGGCCTATTGACATGATTTTTCAACGGTGATACTATGGGGTCAGTAGATATTTCATGTATGTTTCAGTATAGGATTTTATCTTGTATCTGTCAACATTGTTTTTCTCGGAGGTGTGTATCTTGTCATTTGGCGAAAACCTTAAAGCTATTAGAACAGAAAGAGGCCTTACCCAAGCAGAGCTGGCCAAAAGAATGGGGGTCTCAGAAAGAACAATCATCAGCTACGAGATAGAGGGGCGCAATCCCAAAAAGCCAGAAAAATATCAGCAGCTAGCTTCCATACTGGATTGCTCTGTTAAGGATCTTCTGGGGGAGTCAGCAATTTCAGCAAACAATGAGACCAATGAGTATGCGGATTTCCTTGAAGAGGCCGAAAGGAAATACGGTCCACGAGGAAAACGTCAGGCTGCCGAAGCATTAGATAGCGTTCACGGTCTCTTTGCAGGTGGCGAATTTGACGACGAAGACAAAGAAGCGATCATGTTGGCTATTCAGGAAATCTATTGGAGGGCGAAGAAAGACAACAAGAAATATACGCCAAAAAAATACAGACATGACAAATAATTTTCTTCCGGGGAGGTACGCATATGATTGATTCGAAAAGGATCTATCAAAAAGCAGATAAACTCATGAAGAGATTCCATACGGAGGATCCGGAAGAAATAGCAGAAGCTATGGGTATCATTATCTCAGACTCGCTGCCAAGCAAAGATCTTTTAGGAATGTATTTTTGCAAATGGAGACACCGCGCCATTCTTCTGCATCCGGATCTGGAGGTTCATGTAAGAAAATGTATTATTGCTCACGAACTTGGGCACGACCAATTTCACCGCGCAGAAGCGGAAAAGGGACCCATGCAGGAGTTTTCCCTCTTCAAGATGACCAATGTGATGGAATACGAAGCAAATGCGTTTGCGTCTCATATAATTCTAGATACAGATGAGACTCTGCGACAAATTCATGAAGGAGCGACGGTTGTTGAAATCGCCCAGAGAGCCTGCGTAGACATCAATCTAGTCCTAATCAAGGTAGAAGAGCTCCGGAAGATGGGCTATGACCTCACTGTTCCTGGCGAGACAAACGGCAGCTTTTTAAAGAAAATATCACCTGACTTTGGGAAAAGCCCAATGAATCATTAGAGGGGGGAACATTTATGTCTGCCACATGGAATCCGTGGCATGGATGCACAAAAATCTCTGCTGGATGCAGGCACTGCTATATGTACAGACGGGATGCGGGAGCGGTCTGATCTTACCTTTTACTTTATCACCAAACGGCCCGACCGGTTCTCCGTCCTCCCTACCATATCAAAAATCATCCTGACCAGATTTCTCAGGCCGCAAAGGCCAAGATTGGTTATTCCCCTGTTCTGTAACTGAATCCTACTTTTGAAGCTGAAAAAGACAGCTCTTAGCTGCCTTTCTTAAAGTACGCCTTTTTTAGCTGACTGCGAGGTGTCTATCATGTCCGAGGAAGAAAATCGAATTTATTTCTGTATCGATCTCAAGTCATTCTATGCATCTGTGGAGTGTGTTGAGCGCCATCTTGACCCACTCAAGGCAAATCTCCTCGTCGCGGACGAATCAAGAACAGACAAAACCATCTGCCTTGCAGTATCCCCGGCTCTAAAAGCAATCGGTGTACCCGGTCGTCCCAGGCTCTTTGAGGCAAAGGAAAAGATCCATCTGGCGGAGACGAAACTGTATTATCGTATTGAATATATCGTGGCTCCCCCGCGCATGGCAACCTACATCAAGTACTCGGCCAAGGTGTACTCCATCTATCTCAAATACTTCTCCGCAGAGGACATCCATGTCTATTCGGTGGATGAGGTCTTCATCGACGCCACGCCCTACCAGTCGATCTATCACTGCGCACCCCACGAGCTTGTCCGCATGATCATTCAGGATATTCTGAAGGAGACCGGCATCACGGCGACCGGCGGTATCGGCAGCAATATGTACCTGGCCAAGATCGCCATGGATATTGTTGCCAAACATAAGCCTGCAGATAAAGATGGTGTGCGCATTGCTGAACTCACAGAAGAATCCTACAGAGATCTGCTCTGGGATCATGTCCCCATCACGGACTTTTGGCAGATCGCCGGCGGCATCTCCGGCAAGCTGGCCCGCTACGGGATCTTCACCATGGGTGACATCGCCGAGGTGTCTCTCCGACAGGAGGATTTTCTTTACACTCTCTTCGGCATCAATGCGGAGCTCCTCATCGATCATGCCTGGGGCATTGAGCCCTGCACTATGAAGGACATCAAGAACTACCACACGGGCGGCCATTCCATCTCCAATGGGCAGGTTCTGCCACGGCCCTATTCCTGTGAGGAGGCTCACCTTGCCACCAAGGAGCAGGCGGAGATGCTGGGACTGCAGCTGGTCAAGGAAGGACTCACCTCGGAATCCATGACCATGTACATCGGCTACGACACCTGCAACGAAGGGTACGTCGGCCCCTTCCACTTTGACTTCTACGGACGTAAAGTCCCTGCCCATTCTGTCGGCACCGAGAGATTTGGCACCTACACCAACTATTCGCAGCAGATCATGACCGCTGCCTCTGAGCTCTATTGGCGGATTGTAAAGCCAGGGCTCAAGATTCGCAGAATCTTCCTGACAGTCAACAATGTAAAAAGTGAAGGTTCCACCTGTTATCAGATGGATCTGTTCCACGACTATGCCGCCATGGAGAAAGAGAAAAACCTGCAGCAAGCGGTCCTCTCCATCAAAAGTAAATACGGGAGAAATGCGATACTTCGAGGCATGAGCCTTCTCGATGGAGCTCGCACAAAAGAAAGGAATACACAAATAGGAGGTCACCGAGCGTAAATTTTACGCTTCCTCCGGAAAGGAGTACTTGTGACAAATTATCAAGCTTTACTGAAAAAGCATCGCCCCGTCCATAACGGAGATGCCTTCTCGAAACTACATCCAAAGATGCCAAGAGGAAGTCGTGCCAAGCTGTTTGCTCCGTTCGATGCATTGTCCGGTTGGGATGAAGCAGTAGGGGCAGAATCAGTCTACACAGTGCACCCTGCAGAACTCACGGAAGAGATGAAACAGGAACTGGATGAGAAGTGGAGGGCTCTGTGGAGACAATACCAGGATCTTCCGAAGAAAAGAATTGACAGGAAAGGTAAGCTGCAGATCTCTGTCCTTTATTTTCAGGAGGACATAGCACAGACCGCACTTCACGATGATGGACCTAGAGGAAACTATCTCTGGCTCAATGGGGATCTGCTCGACTTCGATCCGGTGACAAGGACCATTGACCTCGGAGACAGGAAGATCGAGATGGACAGGATCTATGCGATTGAGTAGAGTAGGAAGATCATAGGAACCTGACGCCAAAAATGTTGTAACCGGCAAGTACTTTTACAAAAATATTGCTCTGCAGAACCCCAGATCAAAGTCCTTCAGATACTTGGGATAGGGAAAGCCGGCTTCCTTGATCCGCTTGTCCCTGGCTTTATCCTGACGGAAGAGAATCTCGCCGTCAAAAATGAGAGTCAGAAAATCCAGGTAACTCAGCTGCTCTGATTCGGCATCATGAAGAAGAGTATCGATTTTCTCTGTATTTTATTTTACCAGTTACATTATACCAAGGATTAGGCATCTATGCCTTTTTTCTTGCCAGTTTTATTGAGTTTTCAAGGGTTTCCGCACCATTTCGGTGTGGGAAGTTTTAGTAAATTTATCCTTATATGGAGAAACAGAAACCCGCTCAAGAAATCTTTCCATCATGTAAATCCGAATCAATATCCTTGCATCTGCATGATTCTTTTTTGCCGTATTACGAATTCTTCCTTTGATCTGTTCCGGTGTCAAAGCCATTACAGAAGCACCTCCATATATTTTCTTAGGATATTATTAACATGAAACAATTCTGCATATCGCATCAGTCTGTTGAGATCCTTATCTGTTCGCCTGATATACGTTTTCAAAGCCGTTTGAAAGTCCTGTATCTCAAATTGACTTCGACTGCGCATCAGATCACAGATTGTTCGCTCCAGATCATACATGGGGATACGATTGCCATAGGAGTTTTTCACTTCAATTTTTCCGATTTCCAGAAGTTCTTTTTTTACCGTAAATGCCTTTACGCCGGACTCTGTCAGGCGCTTTGTGTTATACCCAGTATAAATCGTAATCGTCTGCTGCATCGGTTCCCTGTCGACAAGTCTATGATAATACAGTGCCTCATCGTGGGAAAAAACTGCTCTCGGACAGCGCATATGCAGCAGATAAGATTCATCAATGAGTATGTCCGGTCTGGCATATACGCCATGCGCGATTTTTTCATATCCGTATTCTTTTACATACTTATAAAAGTCTGCTTTAGAGATTCCCTGAGCAGTAATATTCTCTGTGGTCAGTATGGCATTCTTATTTTCAATGCTTTTGATCTTATCTTTTACAATCATTATGATATTCCTTTCGTGCTAATATTGTATTTAATATTAGCACGAAAGTCAATCCATATCATCTGGAAAAAACTAATTTTCTAGTTTTTGTATCCGATACCACATTTCTTCCCGCCCACCCCATACGTCAGTAAGGGCGGAGCGTCATCCTCTACCAACACTTCTGTATTACTCTGGTGTTATCAGCTACAGAAGGAGGTTCCGATATGCCCACATTCGTATCAAGTCAGATGCTCCAGGATTCCGTCCTCCCTCGTTTCTCTCGGTTAGATTGTTTCAACCTTAATGGGAAGATCTATAAGAAATGGAAGGGCAGACTGACCCTTGTCTTTGGTGACTGTCTCTTCACCGGAGCAAACGGTGGTCTGAGAAGAATCGGATAATAATACAGGGGCCTCTGCAGGTAATGAGCCTGCGGAGGCTTTTTTATTAGAATACTTTTGCCCACACGTCCTCTGCCTCAAATTTATTTTTCACCCCTTTCGTCTCCTTTTTCACGAGTTTTGCCCCAAGGTATGCTCAAAGGGGTGAAAACGCAGCTGTAAAAATCCGAATGGAAAAATGCGCAAAAGGGTGTAGAGAATCGAATAGATCTATTCGGATACTTACAGCTGGTGAGAATAGGGTCGAGTGCTATGCGAATAATTACAGCTTATGGAAGGTCGGAGGACCTTTAGAAAGCGCGCAAAAGGGGCAGGAAGATTGCCGACAGAAGGGCAATAAAATGCCCCCAGCAAGAGCTTGCAAGCTCCCCTGAAGGCATTGATCCTGCATAAAAATGGCCCCACAACGGGGCGACGACATTGCTGTGAGGGCATAGAAAAAGCGGAGGATGATTGGTCCTCCGCCGTGAAACTTTTTATTTACTTGATCACAACCTTATCATTTGCTGTATCTGCTGTAACTGTCCAAGAAGATCCCTTGGTCTTAGCTGTGACATCTTTAATACCACCGATATCCGGCTGTCCAGACTGCCAGTCAGCCTGTGCCTGCTTAGCTTCAACTGTGATGTCCGGAATCGGATTGGTTCCATCCCAAGTCAGCAGTGCTGCAGACTGCTCAGCATAAGCGGAACGCAGGTTAGCCATATCCGTAGCCTCTCTAGCCTTCTCCAGCTGTGCTGTAAAGATCGGGATGGAGATTGCTACGAGGACGCCCGGCACATTTCAGCCACAATATCTTGTGGTTTTACCTATGATTATGCGTCGTCTATACCATATATTGTGTTGCAGACTTATGCGCATATTAGAAAATCCACTTTGTGAGCTTTCCAACGCATCAGCCCTCAATGATGGAAGGAGCGCTCACCTTGTTTAATTTTCAAGGTTCCAACCACTGCCCTTCGCGCTTTATCAGCGTTTTTGAGCATCTTATTCACTTATTGGATACTATTTTCCTAAATTATAATTATACACACTATATGCGCGTAATGAAAGACTACCTTTGCAAAAATGCACTTTCCCACACCATCGGTAGTGATGAGAAAAGCCCCGCCACCATCGGGCAGGGCTGCATTCCTCTCCTTCTCAGAGCTTGATATTCCGCACCGTCCCATCCAGCAACTTGATCGTAAAACTCTTAGGATCGGTGACTCTGACCTCATCAAGAACCATACGGGTGAGTTCCGGGATTTCAAAGTCCAAGTGCCCTTCTGCCGTGAGCTCGATCATCTGCCGACCCCTCAGCCGTTCCAGAGCATTCTCTGATTCCATCATCTTCTTCCATCGTGGCAGCTCCGTCTCCCTGTTCTCGACAAGGCTGTTCCAAGCGATGACGAAGGCCTGCCGAAGATCTGACTCCCGAACATTCCCTGCATCGCAGGTATAGCCGTTCCGCTTATCCGTATTCAGGCATTTCCAGAATGGTTTATTTCCTTTCGGGTTTCTCCGCTGCATCTTGCAGCCGCATTTGCCGCAATAGACCTTATTGTAGAATGCCGTCCCGGTAAGGCTGCTGATCTCCTTGATGCCGTGGCTCTCCATAAATCCCTCTCTCCGCTTCAACTCATACTGAGCAGCTTCCCAATCATCCGGAGAAACAATCGCTTCGTGGTTTCCCTGCACATAGTACTGATCCCGTTCACCGTTGTTCTCCACCATCTTCTTGGTGAGGTAATCCGCCGTGAAGGTCTTCTGCATCAGGAGGTCGCCCTTGTATTTCTCATTCTGAAGCATTCGCTCGATGGTGAAGCCGTTCCACTTTGCCTTGCCGGACACACCGGGAATCTTCTCCCTGTTGAGCCGCTGTGCAATCTCCCGCGTGGACCAGCCCTCAAGAAACTCCCGGAAGATTCGCTTCACCACCTTGGCCTGCTCGGGATTGATGACCAGCTTCCCATTCTCGTCTTTGTCATATCCCATGAAGTTTCCGGTGTTGATCATCGGAACACCCTGCTTGAATTTCGACCGGATTCCCCATGTGGTATTCTCCGAAATGTTCCGGCTCTCCTCCTGCGCAAGGGAGGACAGGATCGTGAAGAGCAGCTCACCCGATGCCGCCATCGTATCTATCCCTTCCTTCTCGAAGAAAATGGGGATGCCGAGGTCCTTCAGTTCTCTTGAATAGTGCAGGCAGTCAGCGGTGTTACGAGCGAATCTGGAAATTGACTTCGTAATCACCCGATCGACCTTTCCCTCGCGGCAGGCCCTGATCATGTTCTGGAAGCCCTGACGCTTCTTCGTCCCGGTGCCGGAAATGCCCTCGTCCGAGAAGATGCCGGCCATCACCCAATCGGGCTTGCTGTTTATGAGCTCCGTGTAGTAGCTCACCTGGTTCTCGAAGGAACCGAGTTGCTCTTCCTGCTCGGTCGAGACGCGGCAGTATGCTGCCACCCGGATCTTCTTTTTTGCCGCCTCAGCTGATTTTCTTGTCTGGCTGGCGGGAATAACCGTAACGCTCTTTGCCATCGATGTTCTCCTTTCCAATGTAGACAATACCAGGGTAATCTTTGAGGGAATGCAGCATCTCGTCCGGCACCCGGACACCCCTGCAGATGTCCTTTCCGTACCGGCTCATCGTGTTGCAGATCCAGAAGACGCTACCATTGTTTCCGATGATGCGCCGGAGCCTTCCTCCGCAGTATTTGCAGTAAACCCGGTCCTTATAGGGATAATTTTCTTCTGTAAGAGCAGGTGCCTGTGTGACGTGCCGCTTGCGCGTATGGCTCTTATGCCAGGTATCGCCGTCCTCATAGGTGAAACCAGTAACCCGGCCCCGGTCGGTTGTTTCGCTGATGTACCGGTCTTCCGGAAAGTCTCCCCAGCTCTTCACCACCTCGTCGGGAATAGAAACACCGGAGCAGAAGTCACTGCTGAATCGCTCTTTTCCCGAGCAGACCCAGCGGTTCTTCCCTCCGGTGTAGGAACGCATCAGCCTGTGACCACACTTCGCGCAGAACAGTTGATGCCGATATGGGAGCGTGTCGAGCAAGGGCTTCTCCTCCGGTTCCGGCTTGGGATTCTGCCGGACGCCAAGCGCCTGCTGTGCTTTCTCCCAGAGTTCATTCGTCACGATCGGCGGATGATTCTCTGCATAGTAGATCATGGCGTGCTCTCCGGCGTTCTTTCTCTCCTTCCGGTGTTCATCCGAGTAGTGTTTGAACTGTACGAAGTCACCTTTGTATTCCTCGTTCGTGAGGATTCTCGTCACCGTGGTGCGGTAGAACTTGGCTCCCCGCTTTGTCGTCACGCCCTCACTGTTCAGGTAGTTTGTGATCTGCCCTACTGTGAATCCATCCGCAGCCATCTCGAAGATTTCCAGCACGCGGCCTGCGTTCTCATCCGGAACGATCTCCCCGTCTGCATTCTTCGTGTATCCGAAAACCCGCTGGATCTGCTGGATGGCTTCCTGCTTCTCTACCTTCCGTTTGATCGTCATCTTTGTGCCGAGGCGGTTGGATTCGCTCTCGGCCTGTCCGAATGCAGCAAACAGTGTCATGAGCAGCTCTCCGCCTTCACCGAGGGTGTTGATCTGCTGCAGCTCGAAGAATACACCGATGCCCCGGCTCTTCAGGAGCCTTGTAGCATCGAGCACCGTGGCTGTGTTCCGGGCAAAGCGGGTGATGGACTTCGTGATGACCAGCTCAAACTTCCCGTCTTTCGATTCCTCGAGCATCCGCTGGAACCCGGGCCTTGCTTCCTTGAATCCCGAGATACCAAAGTCGTAATAGATCTCGACAAGCTCGTAGCGCCTGTCTTCTCCGATCGTCTCCCGGTAATGCCGGATCTGGTTCTCAAGGGAATATTCCTGATCCTCGTGCTTGCTCGATACCCGGCAATACACCGCTGCCCGTATCCTGTGATCCTTTGGCTTCTCGATATGAGGAAGAAGGATTACATGGCTGTCGGCATCAGCCGAGGACAATGAAATCTGGCTTGTTGTCATGTTCTTTCTCCTCCTTCTTTTTCTGCTTGGCAAGCGCCGCTGCTCTCTGCTCTGGTGTCCGGTAGGAACTGTCACCGGAAAGGCGCTCGAGCAGGATGCGCCTCGTTGCCGTATGCTTTTTCCCGGAAAGTCCCATGCTGTTCATCCAACTGCGGAAGGTGTATTTCTCGTTCTCCACTTCCGGTGCATCACCCTTCAGCCATTTGGAATGGCGGCAGGTGTCAGTGATAGTCTCTGCAAAGTCGCGGAATGCTTCTCTCTCATCTTCAGAGCGCCCATCCGGAAATCCGGTGAAGACTACTTTTTCCTTCAGGAATGTGATGCCCTTCAGAGCTTTATCTCCTCCGCAGGCGATGAATGCTTCATTGAATTCGAAAAGGTCCTCCGGAGGATTGTCCTTCAGCACCCGTACCAGCGCTGCCGCTACATAGAAGGCATTCGGCTTGCCTATCGCCTTGTTGATAAGCGAGCCCCTTGCCGCGAATGTGTTTACAAGGTTCACTCTTGTCAGGGCATCACAGCCAATGTCAAATTCCATCCCGGTGGAGCTGTCGTCCTTTGCGACGTATCCAAGCTCCTGCATCTTCTGGATCAGTGCCGGACTCGCTTTGTCGTCATCTACCCGGATGCTGGCGTTCCGGAGAACTGTGTAAGGTCCGACACTGTAGTTGAAAGTCGGAGCACCGGCATATTCGACGGGCTCTTTTATCTCATTTTTCAAAAGCTGCACCAGTGCAGCCCTGTCTGTGATAGTTGTCGTTATCTCCATGATTGCCTCCTTTCGGTAGTCTATAGATCACTCTGAAGTGCAATAGTATCAAGTCATTTTCGGTCCTCTCTTCCTTATTTATATAGTGCATCACCCGGGGCTCAGCCCTTCCCGAAGTAGTCGAGGACATAGTGCTCATGGCAGCAATACTTCCGGTTCCTGTTACCGTAGACCTCGAAGGTCTTCCCGCAGTACGGGCACACCTTGACGTAGATCGCAGAGGGCTTTTTCTTCTGCTCATCCCGGTGCAGCTTCCAGTACTTTCTGCGGCATGCCTCGCAGCAGAAACGCTTTCGTCTGCCCGGGTGGTGCTCATCCTGTGTGATGGGCTTTCCACAGAAAGCGCAGGCTTCCCTGTGCTCGATCTTCGTGAGCACGCCTTCCAAGACAGGCGCATCGTCGCACGGCAGGTCCTTGCAACGGTACCGGACAGCCTCCGTATTGAGGCCTGTGTAATCCGAGATTTTCCGGTAACTCATACCGTTTGTTCTGAGCAGGACTGCCTGCTCCAATTCTTCATCTGATATCTTTCTTGCCATATCCGTTCTCCTTTTGCGCTTTGGTCGTCGATATAGAAATCCCTTCACTACTCACAGGACATTTTCCGCAAGGTTGAGCAAAGGAATCTTTGCTTTCACCTATCAGCGGACACTTCCCGGGCGTTTTTGTGACGGGACGTGAAATTTTCCTGCAGGTATATGCGGACCATTCGCACGCGATTTTGAACGGTCCATGAGAATTTCTTCCTCGCATATGTATGCGGACCATTCGAGGGCAAATCGGAAATGGCCCGAGGGATTTTTTCATCCCGTCACATATAAACGGAACTTTCAAAGAGAAATCGGAAATGGAATGAGGCAAAAAAAAATAACGGGCATCCCGAAGGACACCCGCCATCATGTGAATTGATATGTTATTTCACTCTGATCTTCCATCCCACCTGGATCTGGTTAACATTCCGGATCAGCGATGCGTTCAGCTTCTGGATCGCCGCCACGCTCGTACCGTACTTCTTGGCAATCGCGGAGAGCGTGTCTCCGCTTCTTACCGTGTAGTAGACAGCCTGACTTGCACCGAGCAGCTCGTTCACCTTTACCTGCACGGCAGTGTAATCATAGCCAGCAGTCGTGATGCGACTCTTCCTGTCATCACCATTACCCCACTTCCCAGCAAGCACCTCCCGCGCCAGCTCATCAATCGTCTTGTGTGGCTGAACTGGTGTGGTCTCCTGCACACTGCCCTGCTTGGCGTAGCCGTTGAATCCACCTGCCTTGATAATGGATGGATAATTCTGATACGAGATATCCATATCCACGTTGCCGGAAATACCGTCCACTCTCCCGGAAGACGAATACTGCCAGATTCCATATGCCCCGCCATAGGTGCATTTTGAAGCATATTGTGCTACCCAATGCGTGAATGGCGTGAGCTTAGAATCTTCCAATCTGTCCCGGAATCCGGAATAGGTAGAGCTGTAGATACCTGCATAATAACCAGCGGCTTCCAGTGCTCTGCAGAAAGCAATTGCCGCCTCCGTAGCACCTGCCTTTGCAGATGCAGGCGTAGCCTCGACATCGATAAACACCGGATACTCGAACTGCTTTCCTTTAAGCTGGTTAAGAAATCTTTGCGCATCCGCTTTTCCATCTTCTTCAGAAGTGCATCCCGGACCCACGAAATAATACGCGCCGACAGCGATGCCATTCACCTTGGCGTTCTGATAGTTCTCTTTCCATCTGGGATCGGTATAAAAACCAGCATCCGACCCGCCTGCCTTGATGATGGCAAACTGGATCCCTGCTGCTTTCACTCTTGCCCAGTCGATGTGTCCCTGCCAGCGGCTTACATCAATTCCTTTGTATTCACTCATGATCTTCTCCTCCTCGTATGATATGTTTGTGAGCCAAAGAAATGAGCTCATGAACATATCATTTTTT
>OMTP01000050.1 GCA_900313955.1 uncultured Lachnospiraceae bacterium
GCGCTCCGGAAGAAGGCCTTTGTGCTCCGCGCCGGGGTGCCCCGTGAACTGTAACGGTTCTGAAAATTTCTGCCAGGAAATTGAAAAAAGTTGTTGACACGGAACTATCTGGTGAGTATAATAATTTTTGTTGTCGAGCGAAAGAAAAGCTCATGGCAATCGATGCGTGGCTCAGTTTGGTAGAGCGCTGCGTTCGGGACGCAGAGGCCGCTGGTTCGAATCCAGTCGCATCGATTTTTTTTATGTCTTTTTTTACATGGGCTGCGACTGGATTGGCGAACCAGGCTGGTTCAGCAGGGGAAAGGTCCACTGGACCTTTCCCCTGCACCCTAAGGGGGAATCCAGTCGCATCGATTTTTTTGTACACATTTACAAAAGACTGAACCAGGCTGGTTCAGTCTTTTTCTTTTGATTCTGTGGGAGGGTGCAGGGTGATCACGGCATGGTTGGTCTGCATGTCGTGGATCAGGGTGCCGGACGCATTTTCAAGGACGTGAACGGGGCTGCCTTCTGCAAACCTGGGGGACTCTCTGAGAAATTCCGGGTGGAAACTGCGGGTTTTTGACGACTCGAAGATGGCGACGTAGAGGATTCCCGCCTCGACCAGGTCCTGGAAGATGTGGCTTCCGTAAGAGAGCTCGGGGTTATAACCGAGCCCCGCCCTTGAGATCTCACATATCGCACGAAATTCACTGATGTCGGCAAATGTGGTCGGCACGCCGAGCTCCGGCGACGAGGTTCCCACTCGCCCTGGTACCAGAAGAATGGAGTCAGAAGGCTGTACCTGCCCGGAGCAGGCAGCAGCGCCTGCCTTGCAGGCCACCGGGGAACTTGCTGAGTCAGAGGAAACTGCCTGCCCGGAGCAAGCCGAGTCGTCTGACTTGCTGCCTCCCGGGGAATTTGCTGAGTCAGAGGAAACTGCCTGCCCGGAGCAGGTCAGGGCGTCTGACTTGCGGCGGGAGAGGGAACGGTTGATTTCGCCGATCTGGGCGGCTACTTTGGACTTGGCGGCGTAGGGGAGGGCATAGTACTCCTCGGGGTCGACGTAGACGATGGTGCTGATGGGATAAGTAACGGACATACCCATGGTTGCTCCTTCGACGTCGAGCAGGATCCGGTCGGCAGACAGGTCAGATTCACTGGCAGAAAGAGCACTTCTTATTGCCTCTGCAGGTGGCCTGTCATAAGAGATGTTCCTGGAAGAGGCGCCAGCAGATACGTTTCCTGTGCCGGCACCAGCGTTCTGCAGCATCTGCAGCGGCCGGCACTGGAGCAGGTTGACCACAAAGCCCCGGCTCTTTGAGAGGTTGATTGTGAACTCCGTGTCGACGGGGGACTGGTATTCCTCCTCGATCGTGGCGAGCATGTCGCGCAGCATGGTCATGAGCTCCTCATTCCGCACGAGCCCCCGACAGGAGACAAAAGTGACAGGGCGCGGACGACCCATGGATGAGAACTGCCGCTCGGCGTCCCAGTCGTGTTCGAAGAGGGCGTCCCTGATGTAGGACGGAAGGAGGGGCGCAATCGTCTCCGGAGTGACCCGCAGAATTGCCCGTTCTTTTTTGCTGATGAGTTCCACGCTTCTCTGGGAGAACTCGTGCCGCTCGCGGCTGGTCGATGCCGCTGTGACCGTCGGCTTGTCGAGATTCACGATGCGGGGGTAGGAGCCCTCCGTCCGGTCGACCGCCGATGTGCCAAGACCCATGACAAGGCGCAGCATGCCCTTCTTTGGGTCCATATCCTCGCGGATGCGGTAGGGGCTGGTCGAGTAGCCGACCCCGGCCGCACACGGCATGAAGTACGGCCCGTAGTGGGTACCCGAGACGCGCATGACGAGAAGAGCCATCTGCTCGTCGCGGTTTTGCAGGCCCCGCTTTTTGCGATAGTCAAGTGCTGAGGGCGACATAGTCGAGGCGTAGACCGTGCGGGCTGCATTTTCAAATTCATGGAGACGATCCTCCTTGGTGCCCTGGTTGGCGCAGAAGACCGACTCGTATTTTCCGGCAAATGCATTTCCAAAACCATCTTCCAAAATGGAGCTCGATCGCACGATGTAGGGATCCTGGCCGTAGTAGTCGAGCAAAAGGAGGATTCTCTGCTCAATTTCAGCTGAAAATGTTCCGTGCTTCATTTTTTCCGCCATCTCATCCGCGAGAGAAAAATATCCCTCGGGCGTTCTCTGGCGCACTCGCAGATCCCAGAGGCCGTTATCGACGAGATAGGAGTAGAAGACGTCGGAACCGACATAGAAGGAGTCGTGGGGTTCAAATTGGGCATAGATATCAGGGCGGCGGTTCTCAATGATTTTTCGCGCGGTCAGCATGCCGCAGGCCTTGCCGCCGATGAGTCCGGTGCCGATCATTTTCTCCTTGACGGCAAAGTAGTCCTCGGGAGTGAAATTTTTGCGGATCATTTGCCTCATATGCTCATCTCGGGTCATCATGATGCCGCACATGCGCTTCATGCGGTCGCTGATGTCCTCGCCCTCTTCGTAGAGAAGGCGGGTGGTGGTGAAGAAGCGGTCCCAGGAGTCGGTGTTCTGATCCAACGAGCTCCGCTGGCTTTTGCCCAGCACCTGGTAAAAGAAGCTGGCCTCGACACCGTCGAGAATGGGACGGAAGTTGTTGGCCGCCGTCTCGAAGACGTGAGGCAGAAACATGGTCTCTGAGTAGCGGTTCCATATTTTGTCGGGGCGCACGTAGAGAATGTCCTGCCTGGTCTCGTCCGGGTAGACATCAATGAAGAGCTGGGTCGTGTCCTGGATCTTCGCGATGGCAGTGAGGGAGTGGCGGCCGCGCAGAAGAGGGAAGTAGGCAATGGTGTTGAGCTCAAAGAGATAAGGGCAGGTCACGCGGAAGAAGTTGCCCATCATGAGGTCGGTCGCCCAGGCGGTCATGAGCACAGACAGGCAGTCGAAGACGTAAAATGCCTCCTCGCCCTCGTCGCGGATGATGTTGTGGATGTCGACGGTAAATGTCTCGAAGCGGTGAGACAGAGTGACGCGGACGATTTTGATGCCATAGGCACGGCACTCCTCGTCGTTTAAGATGGGCGTGTGCGTCGCAAAGCGCACGTAGATGATCTTCCGCCCGTCCACCCTGGCCTGGCGGACATAGGGCAGGACGAGACAGCGGAAGTCACTGAGATTGGATACACGAAAGACAACATTGTCCCCGAGGCGGATATTGTCAAAAGCCTCATCCATCCCCGGGATTCCTGAGCGGATTCTGTCAAAAGCCGGCATAGGCGCTGCCTCCTTTTTCTTTTTATTATACGCTCAGGCATAAAGTTTTGGAATGCCAAAGTAAAGGGAACCCACGGGGACGTAGCTAGTGGGTTCACTGTTCACGGGTCACACCGGCGCGGAGCACAAAGGCCTTCTTCCGGAGCGCATTCGATTTTCGCCGCCTG
>OMTP01000135.1 GCA_900313955.1 uncultured Lachnospiraceae bacterium
ACGTTCGAAGAGCAGCCGACCGAAACGGAGTGTAGAATGTTTTTCTCGAAGCAAAGATGCCCTCCTGAACAGTTACTTGAAATCTTAATAATCAGGCAGATTCAATCAAGCTGAACAAATATCAGCTCTGTTAAAGTTTGTCATTTTTGTCTTGAAAACAGGCAAAAAGCGGGGGCTACCGCTCCAGTAGAAATCTGCTGGAGCGGTAGCCCCACACCTTTCGCTCTGTCATTTCAGCGCCCGCCTCACCTCATGCTGCAGCGCAGGGACAACGTCCTGCATAAACCACGGGTTCTTCTTCTGCCAGCGAATATTGAGTGGGCTCGGATGGACAATGGGGAAGAATTCTGGAATATAGTCCTCATAAGTGCGTACGGTTTCTGTCAGATTTCTCTTCTTCTGGTCCTTCAGATAGTAATCAACGGCATATCTTCCGATTAGCACTGTCAGCGAGATATCCGGCATAAGTTCCCGGACTATAGAATGATATTCCTGAGCAATGAATTTTCTGGGCGGAAGATCTCCGGTTTTTCCCTTGCCCGGATAGTAAAAATCCATAGGCATGATTCCAACATTCTTCGAATAAAAGACATCCGGCGTCATCCCAAGCCAGTCCATCAGAGTTTTTCCGGATTGGTCATGAAACGGAATCTTGCTCTCCTCTACCTTCTTACCCGGAGCCTGCCCGATCAGCAGAATTTTGGCATCCGCGTTGATCTGGAAGATCGGTGGGATACCGCGTTCCGTGTAGGCGCTGTTCCGTTCATCGTTCTCCAGCTGTTTAATGATTTCCTGCAAACTCGCGCTCATTATTCTGCTATATAGGCGTTGACAATCTCGCCGTAGTAGGTGATGTGGGCATCCTTGCTGTCGCCTTCTACCGGATAGAAATTCTGGAATTTGTCAGCAATGAGCGGTATCTCCTGCTTCTGGCGGAAGACAACTTTGCACTCAAGTGTAAGCGGAAGTTCCTTAATTCCCGGAACGGAGACGACTTCGCTGTCAACAAGAGTCAGACCTGCCTCCTTGATTTTATCCATATCTCTTCCTGACTTTGATCCGCAGATCTGCAGGATCTTTTTATCATAGCCATCAAGCGGGATATTGACTGTAAACTCAGGGTTTTTGTCCAGCTGGGTTCTCGTGAACCGGCTCTCACGTACATATGTGACGAAAGTGGGCTTTGCCCAATCCGTACCCAGGGACCCCCAGCCGATAATCATAGTATTGACCTTGTCTGCCTTGGTTGTGAGCAGAACTCCCTTGGGAAGTGCCTTCAGAATCGTTTCCGCATAATCCATGGGATCAACTTTTTTCATAATAAATGGACTCCTTTCTAAATCTATGTACAACCATAATATCACAACCACATGATTTCTTGGGCGCAATTTCGAAGAAGGCTCCGTCGGAACAAGGCATCTGGTTACTGCAGTTCATCAATCTTGAACCAGTCAGCAAGAGTGAGTCTCGCGGAGCGGAATGCCGTATCACCGGAAGTGATCGGGCATGCAATGACGCCGAGCATGGCCAGAATGACGCCGACCTTGCCCATGGACTGCGTTGCCATGAAGTAAACGGTCGTGGAATTGCCGCCGCCAGCAGCCAGAAGATCCGTCTTTGTGTACCAGGTGTTGGCAGCTGCTGCCCAGATGAGGGCGATGATTCCCTCAGCGACCATGGCGCCATAGAAGACGAAGTGGCCCTGTCTCTCGCTCTTCAGGCAGCGGGCCATGAGTGGAGACTGCGACGAGACTACTGGTCACGGGTCAGTAACGTAACAATATTCCAGTTTGTCCTATGACACCTGTTTTCTTGACAGATGACATGCCAAGGATTAATATGTCGATGTTAATATTTAACATTGATAATAATTAACATTTGAATTTTCAGGAAAGGAGGAAATGTCTTGGACAAGCTTGTCAAAGAACTGCTGCTCAGCATTTCGCAGTACACCCATCTGGTCCGTAATTTCTCCGTGGATGGCCTGAGCCAGGGAAAGATAGCCGTTGCGGCGGCGGCCTGGCACATATACAAGCGCAATGAAGACCATCGCATTCGAGTGGGGGAGATCGTGGAGGAACTGGACGCCCCCGCCTCCGGTGTCTCGAGAACTCTTCGTGAACTTGAGGCAAATGGAACCCTGATCCGGGTCACAGACCCCCAGGACCGCCGGAGCACACTTGTGGCCTTTACGGATAAGGGTTTTCAGCAGGTTCACAACTGCATGAACATGGTCGATGCTGTGTTTGACGACGCGATCGGGGAAATAGGCGAGGAAAAGGCAAAGACCTTATGCAGCCTCCTGCAGGAATTTAGCGGGGGGATGGAACGCGCAATGGAAAAGAGGAAAATAGTATGAAATATCTGTTTAAAAATCTGAAGCCCTACTGGCTCTCCGTAGTGCTTCTGGCCCTTCTTCTGGTGGTCCAGGGATTCTGTGAGATGTCTATGCCCCAGTACACCCAGAACATCATCGACGTGGGCATTCAGAATAAGGGTCTGGAACATATCCTGCCCACGAAGATCACGGCCGACGAGTACGAACAGGCGCAGATCTTCATGGAGGATGACCAGAAGGATGAGTGGCAAAACGCCTATGCAGAAACTTCCGACGGCTACGAGCGAAAGGATCTGGAGAAAAGCCGGCTGGACGAACTGGACGAGGACCTGCTGACTCCTATTGTCCTCACCTACCAGCTGGGACACATGACCGAGGACAGCTTTCGGACCATGATGAAGACCCAGGCCCAGACCGCTTTGGATCAGCAGAAGGAGAAAACTGAGGAAGCCATCAAGGCACAGCAGGCCCAGGCTTCTTCTGCTGCGCAGGGGAACAGCCTTGAAGTCGGCTCATCCTCTGCAGCTTCAATGCCGACGAATGCCGCCAGTGCTGCGGCCATGCAGGCATCCGGCTCAACTGCAGACCCGGAGGCAGCTCTCAAAGCTGCGCAGGATAAGATCGATCAGATCGACACCATGACGCCGGAGGAGATTGCCGATGCGTATGGTCTGACCATCCGCACTTTCGAGACAGAGGACGAAGACGGCAACACTTCTACCTATATCGATGTGCGTCCCGCTATGCAGCAGCTGCTGGAAAGTGGCATGAGCGAGGACCAGATCAAAGAGATGAAGAGCCAGGTGGAAGATGCCGTCGCCTCTATCGGATCCCAGACCATGCACGCCATGGCCATCCGCTACGCGGCGGACGCCGCAGAAGATGCCGGCGTCGATGTGGACGCAGGGCAGAAGGCCTACCTCTGGTCCAGCGGCGGCAAAATGGTGCTGATCGCTGTTCTCATGGGTCTTGCCGCCGTGGCTGTCTCCTACGTGGCCTCCCGGGTCGGAGCCGGAGTCGGCCGGGATCTCCGCCGGAAGGTCTTCGGCAACGTCATCGGTTACTCCAATGCCGAAATGGATAAGTTCCAGACATCTTCCCTCATTACGAGGGCGACCAACGATGTGCAGCAGGTCCAGATGGTCACGACAATGATGCTCCGCATGGTACTGTACGCGCCTGTGCTCTGCACCTGGGGAATCGTCAAGGTCTATCAGTCCCATGCGAACATGAACTGGGTTATCATCCTCGGTATTGCAGTCATTGTGGCCGTACTCGGGACGCTGGTCTTTCTGGCCATGCCCAAATTCAAAATCATGCAGTCCCTGGTAGATAAGTTGAACGGTGTCTCCCGTGAGATCCTGACCGGCCTAATGGTCGTCCGTGCTTTCGGGCGGGAAAAGACAGAGGAAGAGCGCTTCGACGACGCCAATACCAATCTCATGCGCACCCAGCTCTTTACCAACCGGGTCATGACCTTCATGATGCCTTCCATGATGTTCTGCATGAGCGGCATCGGCGTCCTCATCACCTGGGTCGCATCCCACAGAGTAGACGCGGGCACACTGCAGGTCGGCGCTATGACAAGTTTCATCACCTACTCCATGATCATCATCTCCTCCTTCATGATCCTGACTGCCATGTCGATCATGCTGCCGAGGGCAGGCGTCGCCGCGGAACGTATCAATGAAGTCGTGACGACAAAATCTTCGATTCAGAATCCCGATGAGCCGGTGAAGCTCCCGGAGAAAAAAGGCGTGATCTCCTTCGATCACGTGAACTTCCGGTATCCTGGCGCCGAGAAAGACGTTCTGCACGATATCACATTTACGGCAAGGCCCGGTGAGACAACGGCCATCATCGGCAGCACCGGCTCCGGCAAGAGCACCCTGGTGAACCTGATCCCCCGCTTCTACGATGTGACGGGCGGCAGTATCACTATGGACGGCGTGGATCTTCGTGCCATGGACATCCATACTCTGCGTAAAAATATCGGTTTTGTGCCACAGAAAGGGACGCTTTTCTCAGGTACCATCGCATCCAACATCCGCTTTGGGAACCCGGAGGCTTCCGACGAGGAAGTGGAACGGGCCGCAAAAATCGCCCAGGCAGATGATTTCATCACGGAAAAACCCGAGGGATATGGAAGCTTTATCTCTCATGGAGGCGGAAATGTCTCCGGCGGCCAGAAACAGCGTCTCTCCATCGCCCGTGCCATCGCGAAAAAACCGGCCGTCATGGTCTTCGACGACAGTTTCTCCGCTCTCGATATGAAGACGGATGCAAAACTCCGCGAAGAGCTGGCGAAAGAAGAAAAAGACGCCGCGAAAATCATCGTTGCCCAGCGAGTCAGCACGATCCTCAATGCCGATCAGATTCTCGTCCTGGACGAGGGTCGGGTTGCCGGCCTCGGCACTCACGAGGAGCTGCTGGATACCTGCGAGGTCTACCGGGAAATTGCATCTTCCCAGCTTTCCGAGAAAGAACTGGAGGCTACACATCATGGCAAATAAGTCAGAAAGAAAGAAAAAAGGGATGTCCGCAGAAGAGCGGGCTGACGAGAAACGCCTTGAAGAATACAGGAAAAATATGTCTCAGCGCCAGCGCAGACGGGGTCCTGGCGGACATGGCGGCGGACGTGTCGTGGAAAAGCCAAAGGATTTCCGGGGCTCTTTCTCCAAGCTGCTCAAGTACATGGGACGCTACAAGGTGGCTGTCTTTGCTGTCATGATCTTTGCGGCAGTATCCACCGTCTTCAATGTCGTCGGCCCCAAGGTCATGGGGAAGGCGACGACAGAGCTGGCAAACGGACTCATGCGCAAGATCCAGCGGACCGGAGGCATCGACTTCGACAAAATCGGCAGGATCCTCCTTATCACCCTCGGCCTCTATGTGGCTTCCGCCGTCTTCAGTTTCATCCAAGGGTGGATTATGACGGGTGTCTCCCAGAAGGTTGTCTACCGCATGAGGAAGGAAATCTCGGAGAAAATCGACCGGATGCCGATGAAATACTTCGAGAGCCACCCCTACGGTGAGGTTCTCTCCAGCATTACCAACGATGTGGATACCCTGGGAACGGGTCTCAACCAGAGCATCACCATGATCATTACATCGGTCGCTACCCTGGTGGGCGTCATCGTGATGATGCTGACAATCTCCCCTCTCATGACGCTGATTGCTGTCGTGGTCATCCCCCTGTCGGCGGTCCTTGTCGCGGTCATCATGCGCAAGTCGCAGAAGTACTTCATTCGCCAGCAGGAATCGCTGGGTATCATCAACGGGCAGGTGGAGGAGGATTTCTCCGGCCAGCTGGTGATCAAGGCTTTCAACCGCGAAAAAATCGTCAAGGAAGAATTTGACAAGACCAACAATGACCTGTATGACTCCGCATGGAAGTCCCAGTTCATCTCCGGCATCATGATGCCGCTCATGAATGTCGTCAGTTATTTGGGCTATGCGGGCGTGGCAATATCCGGCGGCATGCTGGCCATTCAGGGCGTCATCGGCATTGGGGATATTCAGGCCTTTATCCAGTATGTGGGCAATATCCGCCAGCCTCTCAACCAGATCGGCCAGGTGATGAACCAGGTGCAGTCCATGACAGCTGCGGCCGAGAGAGTTTTCGAGTTCCTGGAGGAGGAAGAAGAGGACACGGATGTCAAAGCGCTGCCGGACGCAATGAAGACTCTCCCGGAAGTCACAGGCGCCGTGGAATTCGACCATGTGAAGTTCGGCTACAACCCGGACACCACAGTCATTCACGATTTTTCTGCTCATGTTGAGCCGGGCCAGAAGATCGCCATTGTCGGTCCCACGGGAGCTGGCAAGACGACGATCGTCAAGCTGCTCATGCGCTTCTACGACGTGGATACCGGTTCCATAAAACTCGACGGACACGACATCCGTGATTTCGACCGGCATGCCCTCCGCGACAATTTCTCCATGGTCCTGCAGGACACCTGGCTCTTCTCCGGCACAATTCGTGAGAACATCCGCTTCGGGCGGCTTGACGCGACAGATGAAGAGGTGGAGCAGGCAGCCAAGGCAGCCCATGTGGATCACTTCATCCGCACCCTGCCGGGCGGCTACGACATGGTCCTCAACGAGGACGCGACCAACGTCTCCCAGGGGCAGAAGCAGTTGCTCACCATCGCCCGCGCCATGCTGGCTGACCGGAAGATCCTGATTCTCGACGAGGCTACCTCCTCCGTTGACACCCGGACCGAGCAGCTCATCCAGAGCGCCATGGACAGGCTGATGAAGGGACGGACAAGCTTTGTCATCGCCCACCGTCTCTCGACGATCCGCAACGCAGACCTGATTCTCGTTCTGAACAACGGCGACATCGTCGAGCAGGGCACCCACGAAGAGCTCCTGGCCAAGAACGGCTTCTACGCGGATCTCTACAACTCCCAGTTCTCCGCTATGGGAGAAGACTGACAGTGATCTTTTTTACTTCCTCTTGACATACCAAATACCCCAGCAGGAGGCCAAATATGGCGGCTTGCTGGGGTATTTCCTTCCTCCTGGCAGGCTGAATACCCAGCAGAAAGCCAATAACAGCGACCTGCTTGGGTATTTCCTTCCTTCTGGCAGGCTGAATACCCAAGCAGGTGTCATTTGCAAATTTAAGTTCCACCCCGAGGTGGAAACTTACTTCTTCCAAAAAATCCATCAATTACAGAACCGGACGCCCAACGTTGTATCTGAGCGAATGACGATGTGTTTTTGGTGGAGATCCGTTACAGTTCACGGGGCACCCCGGCGCGGAGCACAAAGGCCTTCTTCCGGAGCGCATTCGATTTTCGCCGCCTGCTTTTGCGGCGAAAATTACTAAGTGAAGGAAGAAGGCCTTTGTGCGAAGCGACGAAGTGACCCACCCGTGAACAGTAACGATTTTTTACCTTCCCTGGCAGGGGGGCTCCCCCGACTCGGCCGCAGATCCGGTGGCTGGGGGAGAGATAAGCGGGCATGGGACAGAAAACTCCCCCGATCAACCCTGAAATCGGGATGGTCGGGGGAGCAAGTATCTTTGGATGAACAGTTCGTATGGCATTAAAGCTTGGTCAGCACGAAGATATCGTAGATGGCGCGGATGGCGGTCTCGAAGTCTTCGTTGGCGACGCCGATGATGATGTTGAGTTCACTGGAACCCTGGTCGATCATGCGGACATTGACGCGGGCATGAGCGAGAGCAGAGAAGATGCGGGCAGCTGTCCCGCGCTGGGACTTCATGCCACGGCCGACGACAGCGATGAGGGCCAGGTCGGACTCGATCTCCACGTTGTCGGGCTGAGCCAGGCGGTGGATGGCGGAGACAACCTGCTGCTCTTTCTCAAGAAACTCGGACTCATGAACTACAATGGTCATGGTGTCGATGCCGGAAGGCATGTGCTCAAAGGAAATGTTGTTTTCCTCATAGGCCTGAAGCACCTTTCTCCCAAAGCCGATCTCGGAGTTCATCATATCCTTGGTGATAAGAGTGGCGCAGAAGCCCTTCTTGCCGGCGATGCCGGTGATGGTGTAAGCCGGCTTTCTCGCCGTGCTCTCCACGATCCAGGTGCCCTCGTCCTGGGGACGGTTGGTATTCTTGATGTTGATCGGAATGCCCTTGGTGCGGACCGGGAAGATAGCGTCTTCGTGGAGCACTGAAGCGCCCATGTAGCTGAGTTCGCGCAGCTCGCGGTAGGTGATGGTGTGGATCGGGACCGGGTTCTTGACAATGCGCGGATCAGCGACAAGGAATCCCGAGACATCGGTCCAGTTCTCGTAGATGTCGGCCTTGGCATTTGCCGCGACGATAGAGCCTGTGACGTCGGAGCCGCCGCGGGAGAAAGTCTTGACGCGGTCGTCCTTGCCATGGCCGTAAAAGCCCGGAATGACAGCCTGCGGAACCTCGGCGAGACGGGCGGACATCATCTTGTCCGTCTTATATGTGTTGAGGTTTCCCTCTTCATTGAAGAAAATAACCTCGTACGGGTCGATGAACTCAAATCCCAGATAGGCGGCCATGAGTCTGCCGTTTAAGTACTCGCCGCGGGATGCGATGTAGTCGAGGTAGAGATCGTCCCCCTTCAGGAAATTTAAAATCGTCTCGAATTCTTCGTCGAGAGAGATGGAAAGACTGAGTCCATCGATGATCTCCTGGTAGCGGGCGCGAATTTCATCGACGACAGGAGTCGGGTCCTGTCCGCTCACTGCAGTGTTGTAGGACTTGATTAAGAGGTCGGTGACTTTGGTGTCGGCCGGGAAACGCTTTCCGGGCGCGCTGGGGATCACGTAGACACGTGAAGGGTCGGAGTGGATGATATTCGCGACCTTCTCGAACTGATGGGAATCGGCCAGAGAGGATCCGCCGAACTTGACTACTTTCTTCATTTTGCTTCCTTTCCATTTCTTTCATACTGCCCATGAACATAAGACTTGCCTTGAAAAGGCAGGGCAGTGCAAACACTTTTCTATCATACACCTCATTTCCCAAATCGAACAGAAGAAAATGAGCCTTTTTCGATGTTTTATGATAAAATGTTACAGTTCACGGGGCACCCCGGCGCGGAGCACAAAGGCCTTCTTCCAGAGCGCATTCGATTTTCGCCGCCTGCTTTTGCGGCGAAAATTAC
>OMTP01000131.1 GCA_900313955.1 uncultured Lachnospiraceae bacterium
GTCTCCCGAGGCAAGGCCTCAGGTCTTGAGGCATGGTCCGAGGATCTCCAAGACGGCAGCATGCGGCTCAAGATCCCTCTGCAGGTAGAACATGGAAGAGGACGGCGGGAGCTGCTCCTCGATCTGAGAGGCAGGTCCTCGGGCCCGATCTGACGGGAAGGGTCTCCCGAGGCAAGGCCTCAGGTCTTGAGGCATGGTCCGAGGATCTCCAAGACGGCAGCATGCGGCTCAAGATCCCTCTGCAGGTAGAACATGGAAGAGGACGGCGGGAGCTGCTCCTCGATCTGAGAGGCAGGTCCTCGGGCCCGATCTGATGGAGCGGGCTCCCCGAGGCATGACATTGGAGGATTTCCCGAGGATCTCCAAGACGGTAGCACGTGGCTCGAGATCCCACCTGCAGGTAGAACATGGAGGAGGACGGCGGGAGCTGCTCCTCGATCTGAGAGGCAGGTCCTCGGGCCCGATCTGATGGAGCGGGCTCCCCGAGGCATGACATTGGAGGATTCTCCCGAGGATCTCCAAGACGGCAGTATTATGTAATAATTAAATATGTACAAAAGTTATTAAATAAAAATGTACATATGGTATCATCTAAAACCTATCAAGGAGGTCTTAAGATGATACTGAAAACCAACATTATTACGAATCTGGAGATTAATGGACTGGAGGACCTGCACAAGTTGAAACCACTGATGGAGCATACAAACATTAACAGGAGCCAGATAGCAAGGGAGCTTGGTGTTGACAGGAGGACAGTTGACAAGTACATAAACGGCTTCAAGAAATCCGAGCACCGCACATCCTCGAACTGCCTCAGCAATTATCAGGAAAAGATAAGGGAGCTGCTTGATGACGAGAACGACCAGGTATTCTATTACAGGCGCAACCTCTGGCGCTATCTTGTGGACAACGAGGGATACACTGGATCGTATCCAAACTTCTGTGGATACCTTAAAAAGATACCCGAATTCGACTCATACTTCAGGAAGCGACGGCCGGGGAATGGCGGGAAATTCATAAGGTACGAGACCGAGGCCGGGCACCAGGCACAGCTTGACTGGAAGGAATCAATGAAGCTGCTGACTACTGATCTCGGATGGATAGAGGTCAATATATTCGTGCTGATACTTTCCTTCTCAAGATTCAGGGTATACAGGATGACATTCTCAAGGTCACAGGACATACTCTTCTCGCTGCTTGACGACGCGTTTGACACTTTTGGCGGCATCCCTGACGAGATTTTAACAGACAACATGAAGACGGTGATGGACGAGCCAAGGACGAAGGGATCTCCCGGAAAAGTGAATCCCAGGTTCAGGCAGTTCGCTGACGATTACGGCTTCGACGTCAGACCGTGCGTGGCAGCCACGCCAAGGACTAAAGGCAAGGTGGAATCCCCGATGAGGATCCTTGATGAGCTCAGGGCGTATAACGGGAGGCTGGACTACATGGGCTTCGTGAACATGCTGTCGAAAATAAACGACAGGGAGAACGGGAAGGTGCATCCAACTACGGGAAGGATCCCGGTAATGTATCTTGACAAAGAAAGGGAGTCCTTTCACAAGCTTCCGAAAGACTCGATAAGGACCCCGTACCGTATGGTAGACAAGAGAGTGAAGGCAGACAATTCCAGCCTCTTCAGATATAAAGGAAAGCTGTATTCCGTGCCGCCGGAATACATAGGCTTGGAACTGACGCTCCAGGTTCATGATGGCTACCTGCATGTCTATTCTAGCACAAAGCTCGTAGCGCTGCACGCCATTTCTGACAAGGGCATCAATTATAACGAGGGGCATTATGAAGAACTTATAAGGAGCACGCATTCATTTGCGGAGGAAAACATAGGCCAGAGGGCGAAGGAGAACCTCAAGGCTATAGGAGCATTGTATGAATAACAGCATTTACAAACAGACAGTTGCAAACCTTGACAGACTGGGACTCGGCCAGATGAAGCTGCACCTTGACGAGGTCGCAGAGCTTACATCTGGAGGCGCCGTCTCATTTACAGAGGGGCTGAAGAAACTCACGGATTACGAGGTCGATTTCAAAGAAAGCTCGTCCGTACACAATACAGTGAGGGCTGCAGCATTCCCATTCGTAAGGACGCTTGACGATTTCGATTTTGACTTCCAGCCATCAGTGAACAAGTCGCAGATGCAGGAATTCTGCTCGCTTGGATTCATGGAAAATGCGGAGAACATAGTCTTCCTCGGGTCGAGCGGTGTCGGGAAGACCCACCTGGCTACTTCAATCGGAGTATCGGCAGCCATGCATCACAACATAACATACTTCATCAAGTGCAACGATTTGCTGCAGCAGCTCAAGCGTGCCAAACGCGAGAACAGGCTTGATACGAGGCTCAGGAACCTGAACAGGTACAAGCTCCTGATTATAGACGAGATAGGCTACCTGCCAATAGACAAGGAGGATTCGAACCTGTTCTTCCAGCTCATCGATATGAGGTATGAGAAGAAAAGCACGATATTTACGACCAATATAAATTTCGGGGACTGGGACAAGGTATTCTATGATGCAGTGGTTGCCGATGCGATACTGAACAGGATACTCCACCATTCGCATGTCGTGAATATAACAGGGGATTCTTACAGGCTGAAGGATCTGGTTGCAAAAGAAAAGGAAACAGAAGTTTGTACATAATTATTTAAGATTTTTTGTACATTTTTACTTGACATTTAACAGGCAGCATGCGGCCTGAGATCCCACCTGCAGGTAGAACATGGAAGAGGATGGCGGGAGCTGCTCCTCGATCTGATGAGGTGCCCGAGGTCTTGGGGATTCTCCCGAGGATCTCCAAGACGGCAGCATGTGGCTCGAGATCCCACCTGCAGGCAGAACATGGAAAAGGGTGGCGGGAGCTGCTACCGATCCGAGCGGCAGGTCCTCGGGCCCGATCTGACGGGAAGGGTCTCCCGAGGCAAGGCCTCAGGTCTTGAGGCATGGTCCGAGGATCTCCAAGACGACAGCATGCGGCTCAAGATCTTACCTGCAGGTAGAACATGGAAGAGGATGGCGGGAGCTGCTCCCCGATCTGATGAGGTGCCCGAGGTCTTGGAGGATTCTCCCGAGGATCTCCAAGACGGCAGCATGCGGCTCGAGATCCCACCTGCAGGTAGAGAACATGGAGGAGGACGGCGGGAGCTGCTCCCGATCCGAGCGGCAGGTCCTCGGGCCCGATCTGACGGGAAGGGTCTCCCGAGGCAAGGCCTCAGGTCTTGAGGCATGGTCCGAGGATCTCCAAGACGGCAGCATGCGGCTCAAGATCTTACCTGCAGGTAGAACATGGAAGAGGACGGCGGGAGCTGCTCTCCGATCCGAGTGGCAAGTCCTCGGGTCCGATCTGACGGGACGGTTTTCCCAAGGCATGACATCGGGGGATTTTCCGAGGATCTCCAAGACGGCAGCATGCGGCTCGAGATCCCACCTGCAGGCAGAACATGGAAGAGGATGGCGGGAGCTGCTCCTCGATCTGATGAGGTGCCCGAGGTCTTGGGGATTCTCCCGAGGATCTCCAAGACGGCAGCATGCGGTTCAAGATCCCACCTGCAGGTGCGGGAGCTGCTCCCGATCTGAGAGGAGGTTTATCGAGTTCGGTCTCGAGGAGCAATTTTCGAAATAAAAAACGCTTTCACTATGAAAAGTGAAAGCGTTTTTGGAAATGTGTTCTTTTATGTGGCAATGGAGACTGCCTCCATTGCATTTTTCTTTGTGTCCTCCATGCAATGAGTATATAAATCGAGAGTGATTTTCGTGTTGCTGTGCCCGAGGATCTCAGAGAGTGCTTTATAATCCTGAGGGCGGGCCTCAATAAATCGTGTTGCAAATGTTGCTCTAAGTGCGTTGTTACGCAGCGAATTGATGGTGGTGAAAACAGCAGATAAAATTCGCAGCTTCTG
>OMTP01000142.1 GCA_900313955.1 uncultured Lachnospiraceae bacterium
AAAGCAGGCGGCGAAAATCGAATGCGCTCCGGAAGAAGGCCTTTGTGCTCCGCGCGCGTGCCCCGTGAACTGTAACTAAGAAAATGGCTCCCACTGCAATGACATTTTCCATGAACCCGCGCACCAATTCAGGAAGCCGTCCTGAATCGGTACGAACTGGTTTTTATTACTTTGCAAGTCCGCTCTCTTCCGGAGGCAGCGGCTTCTTCATAATGGAAAGAATGAGGGCTGCGAGTAAGGAACCGACCAGAAGGGCGACGGTGTACATAGCCGGGTTGCCGATGATGGCGATGACCCAGAAGCCGCCGTGCGGAGCCGGGGATGTGCAGCCTGCTGCTGCGGAGATAGCGCCTGCGACTGCAGAGCCGATGATGCAGGACGGAAGGACACGGCCCGGATCAGCTGCTGCGTAAGGGATAGCACCTTCGGAGATGAAGGAAAGACCCATGATGTAGTTGACAAGACCTGCGTCGCGGTCTGCCTTGGTCCATCTGTTCTTGAAGAAGGTGGTGGAGAAAGCGATCGCAAGCGGCGGAACCATACCACCGACCATGACGGACGCCATGATGATCTGACCTGCGGTTGTGCCCTCAGCCAGCATAGCTGTACCGAAGACGTAAGCTGCCTTGTTGAACGGGCCGCCCATATCGATGGACATCATGCCGCCGACAACAGCGCCGAGGAGGACAAGGTTTGTCGTTCCCATCGAGGAGAGGACGCCTGTAATGCCTGTGTTGATGGCTGCGAAGATCGGGTTGACTGCAAACATCAGAAGGCCTATACACAAAGTACCGAGAAGTGGGTACAAAAGCACAGGTTTGATACCTTCGAGAGAGGCAGGGAGCTTGTCACAGAGTTTCTCGAGACCCTTCGTGATATAACCGGCTGCAAAACCTGCGAACAGGGCGCCGATGAAACCACCGGAGATGGCTGCCGAATCAGGATTGAGAAGGACGCCGTAGGACATACCGGAGACAGCAAGTGCGCCGCCGACGAAACCAACGGTAAGTCCGGGACGATCCGCAATCGACATGGCGATGTAGCCAGCCAGGATCGGAAGCATGAAGCCGAAAGCTGCATTACCGACGGCATTGAAGAAGTGGGCAACCGGTGTGGAAGAACCAAAGCTCGAAGTACCACGTCCCGCGCCATCGAGCAGGAAGGAAATCGCGATGAGAATACCACCGCCGACGACGAACGGAAGCATATGGGAGACACCGTTCATCAGGTTCTTATAGAAGGTATGCGCTACAGAATCCTTCTCCTGGGCCGCAGCGCCGCCGGACGGAGCGGATCCGTCGAGGACCGGTGCCTCGTTGTTCATGATGAGGTTGATGAGCTTCTCCGGCTCGTTGATCCCCTTGCTGACGGAGCACTGATAGACCTGCTTGCCGCCGAAACGGGCGAGATCGACATTCTTGTCGGCCGCAATGATGATGCCCTTTGCGTGAGCGATCTCATCTGCCGTCAGGATGTTCTTGGCACCGACGGAGCCCTGTGTCTCAGCCTTTAAGACAAGGCCCATTTCCTTGGCCTTCTTCTCCAGGTTCTCCGCTGCCATGTAGGTGTGGGCGATACCAGTCGGGCAGGCTGTGATGGCGAGGATGTCCGGATAATTGCCGGCGCTTGTCGCTGCAGCTGCCGCTTCAGCCTTCTTCTCCTCTGCCTCCATGTGCGCCTTCTCGAAGTTATCGATGACGCCCAGGAATTCCTGCGATGACTTTGCAGCTCTTAAGTTGTCGACGAACTCCTCATCCATGAGCATGGTTGCAAGACGGCTCAGGACCTCGAGGTGGATGTTGTCCTTGGTGTTGGGGGCTGCAATCATGAAGAAAAGATTGCTGGGCTCACCGTCCGGTGCATCGTAGTCGACGCCGCCCGGAACTGTCATGGCGACAAGGCCTGCCTTCTTTACAGCATCTGTCTTTGCGTGCGGAATGGCAATTCCTTCGCCCATGGCTGTTGTGCTCTCCGCCTCACGGGCGTAGATGCCTTTCTTGTACTTCTCCTTGTCGGAGATGTTGCCGGACCTGACCTGCAGATCAACCAGCTGGTTGATCGCATCGTCCTTATCCTTGGCAGAAGCGTTGAGTTTGATTCCCTCAACCTTCAAGAGATCGGTAATTTTCATTTGCTACCTCCTATCCACTCACTCATAGTATCTTATTGCAAACGGGCTGCGCCCATTATACACATGTTGATGAAAATGCATTTTCCTTCAGATGGTCTTTAAAAGTGCCTCGACCTCGGGTCTTGTTGCCAGATCCGGTGAAAATGCGCTTGCGGAACCTGTGCAGAGGCCCATCTTAAATGCCTTCTCATAGTCGCCGTCGCTCTCCATGTACCCTGTCAGAAAGCCTGCCACCATGGAGTCGCCTGCGCCGACGGAATTGACGACCTTGCCCTTGGGAGCTTCACTCTTCAGGACATCGCCTTTTTCGGAAATAAAGACAGCGCCCTCGCCTGCCATGGAAATGAGCACGTTGCGTGCCCCCTGCTCCTGCAGCTTCTTTGCGTAGGGGATGACTTCCTCACGGGTCTTCAGTTCGACGCCGTAGATCTCACCGAGCTCGTGGTTGTTGGGCTTGATGAGGAAGGGATGATACTTGAGGACGTTGACCAGAAGATCGCGTGTTGCGTCGACAACGATGTCGATGCCGCGGCCGTCGAGGCGGCTCATGATTCTCTCATACATGTCGCCCGGAAGCGTATTGGGGACAGAACCGGAGATGACCAATGTGTCGCCGGCCTTGAGGGCGTCCAGCTTGGCGTAGAGTTCTTCAATATTTTCCTCTGTGATCTTGGGGCCCTGGCCGTTGATCTCGGACTCCTCGTTGGATTTCATTTTCACATTGATGCGGGAGAGGCCTTCCTTGACTGTGATGAAGTCGGAAGCAACGCCGTAGGTCTTCAGGCGGTCAGCGATCTCTCTGCCGGTAAAGCCTGCCATGAATCCGAGTGCCGTGCTGTCGTGTCCCATGTTCTTGAGAACGATGGAGACGTTGATTCCCTTGCCGCCCGGAAGAATGTTCTCGTAGTAGGTCCTGTTGACCTCGCCCAGTTTAAAATTCTCCACACGCACGATGTAATCGAGGGACGGATTGAATGTTACGGTGTAAATCATAGCTTATCTACCTCCACAATGTTTTTATATGTTAGAAGATGTTCATCGGGTACGTGGTTTGTTAATATGATTGCTGAATCGAACTCTCCGAAGGAGACGAGCGACACGCGGGTAAATTTCTCAGCATCTGCAAGGACGAAGCGCTTTTTTGTGTGGCGCATGGACATCTCCTTGACCATGGCCTCATTGACCTCGGGGGTCGTAAAGCCCGTCTCGACGCTGATTCCGTTGGTTCCCCAGAAGCCGATCGTGAACTGATAGCGACGGAGCCACTCAACGGTGTCGGCTCCTACCAGGGCCTCGGTCGCCGTCTTCAGCTCGCCTCCCGGCAGGATCACCCGGCAGCCTTTCATGAGCAGCTTTCTCGCATGGGCGATGGAGTTGGTCACGAAGAGAGCATGTGTCTCCTCGATCCTGTCGACCAGCCTCTCGGTTGTCGTCCCTGCATCAATGTAGACGAAATCGTCCGGTCCGATGAGCTGGCAGGCATAGGAAGCAATCTTCTCTTTCTCCTCGCTGTTCAGCTCGTACTTCTCGGTCATCGTCTGATCGCTCAGCACATACTGAGGATCGATGCAGGTAGCACCGCCGTGAACCTTATTCAGCTTTCCCATATGATCCAGCTGATTGAGATCCCTCCTCACAGTTGATTCTGACGTATTTAAGAGATCCGTCAGCTCCTGAACCGTTACGGTCTTCTGTTTCTCAACCAAGTCAAGGATCGCGCCCCAGCGTTCTTCAGCAAGCATATCAATTATCCTTTTCCTGACTGATTGGTAGTGATTTTTTTTGATTGATTTGTTTCAACGAGACTATAATAACACCATGTTCAGTCACGGTCAATCTATATTCATTCATTTTCGGTCAAAATAATGCACAAAAAAAGCAGGCCGAATTTGTGCAATTCTACCCGCTTCTTTATTTATTCTATCAACATTATTTACAAATGTTTTATTTTCCTTGGAACTGTTTCATAAAACCATCTGCTTTTTCTCCATCAATTCCCATCACTTTTTACAGGTAACTTTTCTTAACTGGATCCTGCGTCTTGTTCGCTCTCATTTGTCGGAATCCGTCAAATTCAGTCAGGTGACAGGCACTCATTTACTCGACTTTCTCGGAGAGCTCGAAGTAGCGCTCCATCCTGGCGTCGAGCGCGGCATCGGTCTCCTCTTTTTGCTTCTGAAGGTCGGCAAGTTTCACGAAATCGGTCGCGGCTTCCACCATGGCCGCCTCGAGGGATCTGGATTTTTCCTCAAGGGCAGCGATTTCATCCTCGATCGTCTCCCACTCGCGCTTCTCTTTATAGGAGAGTTTTGCCTGATTTTTCTTCTTCTGCTCCTCTTTCTGGCGCAGCCAGTCCTCTTTGGCGGAGGAGTCCCCCTCCCCGCCCGACGCAATCCTGCCGCCGATCCTGCCGCCTGCCCTGGGGACGTTTTTTGCGTCCTCCGGACTGGTTCCATAGGAGTCGCGGTGCTCGAGGTACTCTTCGTAGCCTCCTTCGCTCTGGCGGATCGTTCCGTCCGGCTCAAAGGAGAAAATGCGGTTGACCACACGGTCAAGGAAGTATCTGTCGTGGGAGACCGTGATGACAATTCCTGCAAAATGATCCAGGTAATCCTCCAAAATGCGCAGGGTCTGAATGTCGAGATCGTTGGTCGGCTCGTCAAGAATGAGCACATTAGGCGCACTCATGAGGACCTTCAGGAGATAGAGCCGCCTCTTCTCTCCTCCCGACAGTTTGCCGATCGGCGCATACTGCATTTCCGAATCAAAGAGGAACTTCTCGCACATGGCTGACGCGCTCGTGAGGCCGTCCGATGTCCGAATGTACTCCGCCGTGTCGCGAATGTCGTCAATGACGCGTTTTGACGCATCAAGCTCCTCATTTTCCTGGCGGAAAAATCCAATTCTGACTGTCTGTCCGATGTCGACCGCGCCCGCATCCGGCTTCTCAAGTCCCGTGATGCACTTTAATAAAGTCGACTTGCCGCAGCCATTGGGGCCGATGATGCCGATGCGGTCTGTCTTCAGGAAAATATAGGAGAAATCGCTGAAGAGAGTCCTGTCCCCATAGCTCTTGGAAATGCCATTGACCTCGATGGTCTTGCCTCCCAGGCGCGACGCCAGAGAGTTGAGCTCGACGTTCCGGTCTTCAACAATCTTGTCCCTGTCCCTCAGGGCCTCGAACCTCTGGATATGGGCCTTCTGCTTGGTCGACCTGGCCCTGGCGCCGCGCAGCATCCAGGCCAGGTCCTGGCGGTAGAGGGCTGCCGCCTTGCGCTCGGCCGCTCTTGCAAAATCCGTCCGCTCCGCCTTGAGCTCCAGATAGCGCGAATAGTTGGCATCCTCATAGCGGTAGAGGCTGCCCCTGTCGATCTCAACAATGGTGTTGGACACGGAATCAAGAAAATAGCGATCATGCGTGACCATCAAAATGGCCCCCTCATATGCCTTCAGGAAGTCCTCCAGCCATCCCGCCATCTGGTTGTCCAGGTGGTTGGTCGGTTCGTCTAAAATGAGAAGATCGCTGGGCGTCAAAATGGCCGCCACCAGAGCCGCCCTCTTCTTCTGGCCGCCCGACAGCGTCGACACGTCCGCGTCCGCATCATCTATGCCGAACTTGGCAAGCGTCGCGCGGACTTCGCCCGTCGTGTCCCAGTGGTCGGCCTTGCCGCTCACGCGATCGGCGACATTTTCCAGAAGTGTCAGATCCGGATCAAAGACCGGGTTCTGTGAGAGGTAGGAGATGCGCAGATTGCCCGTCCGCGTCACATGCCCGCTGTCCGGCTCGAGCACGCCCGCCGCGATGGCGAGGAGAGTCGACTTGCCGGCCCCGTTGATACCGATGACGCCGATCTTGTCCGTGCTCATCATTCCCATCGACGCATCTTTCAGCAGCATCCTCGAGTTGAACGACTTGTCGATGTGTTCAAGATTTAAAATATTCTGTTGCTGTGCCATGCTTCCTCCTAAACGAGTGCCTGTCACCGGACAATTTCCGCTTCGCAGAAATTGTCTGGTGACAGGCACCCGAATCTTCCGTCAGTTCCCCTGTGCCTCCATCTGCTGCACAAGCTTGACGATGCGGCTTGTGCCCAGGCGGTCGGCCCCGAAGCGGAGAAATTCCGAGGCGTCCTGCAGGGTGGAGATGCCTCCCGCCGCCTTGATCTTCACGCCAGGACCGCAGTACTGGCGCAGAAGCCGCACGTCGTCGAAGGTGGCTCCGCCGGTAGAAAAGCCGGTCGATGTCTTGATGTAGTCCGCCCCTGCGTGGGTCACAGCCCAGCACATGCGGATCTTCTCATCGACCGTCAGAAGGCAGCACTCAATGATGACTTTGAGGACATGGTCGCCGCAGGCTTCCTTCACCATGGCGATCTCCGCCTCGACATCCGTGTCCTTCTCATCCCTGACCCAGCCCAGATTGACAACCATGTCGATCTCGTCAGCGCCCTTCTTGATGGCATCCGCTGCCATGAAGGCCTTGGCCGCCGAAGTATCGTAGCCATTGGGGAAGCCAATCACAGTGCAGACCTTCATCCTTCCGCCCAGATATCTCCTCGCATCCGTCACATAGGACGCCGGAACGCAGACCGAAGCCGTGTGATATTGCAGAGCTTCGTCGCAGAGCCTGCGGATGTCTGCCCGGGTCGCCGTTGGTTTTAAATTCGTGTGGTCACAGTGGGCCAGAATATTTTTCACATCGATATCCAAGATCCTATTCCTCTCTCCAATCTCTTTAGTCGTGCACCAGCCTCCCGAAATCCGTCGGGTGGATGGTGGACTGGATGGTGACATCCATGAGCTCGAGGCCGCCGCCCTCGACAAAGCGGCCGACAAGCGGAACCTTCGCCAGGGAGTTGGCGTCGCCTGTATAGTCCAGGGCGTCGACAATAACAGCGTCGCCCGGCTTCTCGTTGCAGCGCATCTCGATCGTCTCCCCCTCAAAGAAGAGCTTGATCTGACGGAGATTGCCCTCCTCGACAAAATGGATGTCGAGAATGAGGCAGAGGCGGTCATTTTCATCCGTCGCTATGCGGCCCTTGGTGCCGACATAGTAGGGCTCCGCGTGGAGAAGAATCTCGCTCATCTCCGGCTTGTCGAGACCGACGCGAATGCGGTGAAACTCATTTCCCTCACGGAAGAGGACAACAAGAATTCCATCTTCCTCGTCGAAGCCGATCTCCGAGATGCCGTCCGTAAAGTTGTTGTGCATGACCTGACTGATGAGGGGGAAGAGGCCAATGCCGCCGCCCTCCATCTTAAACGTGTGGCCCTTCAGGGTCGCGATCATTTCCCTGGGGTCGATGACCTCAAGCTTGCGCGGCACAAGGCCCCAGCCGCGGCGGGGCTTCTCATTTTTTGCGGGCAGAGTGCCGTTGAGCTGACCGATTAAGGTCCGCAGGGCATCCTGCGCCTTCTTATTTTCAGGAAGGGCCCCGTCGTTCGGATGGTAGGAGATGCCCCAGTATCTCTGCAGGATCTCGGTCAGGCTGCCGGAGGCAAAGAGCTCACGGTTGCCGGCGTTGACCATGATGATCATGTCGTCATCCGGGCAGCAGATGACATTCTGGCCGAAGAGGCCGTTAAAAGCAAAGCTGCCGGGCCGCTGGCTCATCCAGAGCTGGTAGCCGTAGCCGTAATTGCCGTTGTCCGCCTGCGTCGAAGTCGACAGCTTCACCCACTCCTCGGACAGAATCTGCTTTCCCTTCCAGCGGCCGCCATTCATATAGAGATAGCCGAGCTTCAGAGCATCCTCGGGCCGGAGGAACATGCCCCAGCCGCCCTTGGTGATGTGCTCCGGGCTGTACTCCCAGTAGATCTTGTCGATGCCGAGCGGCTCGAAGAGGCGGGGCTTCAGGTAGTCAAACATAGTCATGCCCGTCTTCTCCTGAATCGCCGCCGAAAGCATGTAGGAATTCATAGAGTTGTAGTCCCATTTCGTGCCCGGCTCGCACTTGAGATTGGAGGCCATGTAGCCCTTGCGCCACTCATTTCCGGAAATGGCGCCCGCCTCGGAAAATTCGACTTCCGAGGTCATATTGAGGAGATTCCCGATCGTGATCTCCTTCTGATTTCTCCACCTGAGCTTGCTCAAAATGGGCACATAGGACGGGAAGATGCTCTCGATCGTCTCGTCGAGGCTCAGGATTCCCTCATCGACGGCAAAACCCACAGCCATGCCGGTCACAGACTTGCACATAGAGTGAGTGATGTGCCACATGCCGTCGACATAGGGCGCATAGCTGCATTCGCAGATGACCTTGCCGTGCCTCAGGATCATGACGTGGTGGGGATTGGCGTCGTTATCTTCCGCCAGATCCGCAAGGAAACTCCTGATGTGATCCGAGGACACGCCCTGGGACTCGGGGGTTGCCCGCTCAAAGGGCTGTAAGATCGGCGTATTCTCAAAATGGGGCTTCTGGGGCTCAAAGTTCACCTTGCTGATGCGGCCCGTCTGGCGCGACAAAAGCTTAAACAAAAGGGACCAGAAAGAGACGTCAAATCCTGCCATGCATTCCTCCTAAAAAATCAGTAGTTTCTCCTGAACCGCTTGTCCGTGAGAATTCTCGCGAAGACAAGTCCCATGGGCAGAGCCAGGACGATAAAGCATGCCTTAATCAGCCAGCTCAGGCCGGTCGTAAAGTCATTGGTTCCGAAAAAGTAAATAGCCTTGTACATGAACATTCCCGGGACCATGATGACGATGGACGGCACGGTCATGGAAATGCGCGGATAGTGGGTCCTGGGACGGATGGCTGCGCCCATGCAGCCCGCCATAGTCGCACCGATGAAGGCAGCAAATGCCGGCGTCATGCCGCCGAAGTTGACCAGAAGAAGCCTGGTCGTGTTGGCGATGGCGCCGATGACGCCCGCCGTGGCCGCCATCTTGCGAGGTGAGTTGTACATCATGGAGAAGCCATACACACCCAGAAAACTGCAGACAAGCCACAGAAAGACTTCCTCGGTCTTCCCCATGTCGAGGGCCACGAAATCCTTGGGATGAAAGCCCAGAAACTGGGCTGTGAGCCAGCCCGTGAATGTCGCAATCGTAATGATCATGATGGCGTAGGCCATGCGCTCAAGGCCCGACCGCATGTGGGACTTGGCAAGGTCCATGTTGCCCGTGATGAGCGGGAAGCCGGGAATGATAAAGAGCATAGCGCAGATGTAGCCCGCCTCATGGACCGGCGATAGGCCGAAGGCTTCGGCGATCCTGTATCCGGCAATCGACACAACGCAGGCGAAGGCAACTCCCGCCACCGTATTTAAGACAAGGGAGATATGTTTTCTTGCAAGCGTTGACTTGAGCCAGTTTCCACACATGGCGCCGAGGAGAGCCATGATCATCTCCGGCAGGCCGCCGCCGAGCAAAAATGTGAACCCGAAGCAGGCAAAACCGGCCGCGAAACCGACCTGAAAGGCCGAATAATTGCCCTTCAGCGTGGAGATGGAGTCCAGCCAGTCGTGGACTTCCTTCAAAGTCATCTGATGTCCCCTCTCGCGGAATTCATAGATGAACTTCTCCAGATGCTGCAGCTTGTCCGTGTTAATGCCAGTTGTCGGAATGGACAGGGACACGGCGCAGCTCTGCTCGCCATCAAGACAGGTGTAGCTGATGGAGACAAGACCGATATCCGCCGTACAGGTGAGGCCCATGCGGCGGGCGATGCGATCCATGGCGTCGAGGACCCGCCATGCCCCCGTGCCGCACTCGAGCATCATGAGGCCCACGCGGCCCACAATGAGTGTTCGCTCGCGCAGCGACGCGTCGATGGTGCGGATATTTTCATCGTGGACGGTCTTGCGCCACTTGACCTTCATATGGTGGAGATGGACGACCTCCTGCCTGTTGTTCTCATTTTCCACACGGGTGCGCATGGACGCCCTTGCATTTTCTGATTTTTCTTCGCTCATAGCTCCCTCCTCGGCCGGTCTTCATCGCTTATGTCTCTATGATTTTTGTCTGTCCTGGCGGATCAGTCGCCCTCTTCGCCGCTGGCCGCTGCCCCGTTTTTATACCTTCCGTAAGCAGGGATATCTCCCTCCTGCACCTTGCGGACAATGGCCAGGGCGTCGTGGAAACTGTCCCACTGCTCCTGCGTCATCTTCTCCTTGGTCTTCGCCAGGACCTGTTCGATGTAGCGCTTGGACACATTGTAGTAGTCCAGGTACTTCTGCGTCACTTTCAGGTGGTACTCGCGGTGATCCGTCTCTGACCGCTCCTTGGTCAGGTACCCTTTTTTGATGAGGCTGTTCACTTTATAGGCCGCGTTCGGCGATGAGATCTGGATGAAAGAAGCGAACTCGTTGACCGTCGGCTCCTCCATCGTGTAAATGACCTCCATGCAGAATGTCTCCACGGTCGTCAGCGTCGCCTCTCGATTGCTGAAGTTCTTAAACACCTCTCTGTAAAAATGCAGCATAAATCTGGCGTACACATCCTCAAATAACTCTTCCGTTTTCAAAGTCTTACCCCTCTTCGTCGTCCATAGATAATTCTAGTTTAACACAGAGTCCCAGACATTTGTATAAGGAAAATGCATTTGGCAAACAAGGTCGTTACAGTTCACGGGTAAGCCACTTCGGCGCTTCGCACAAAGGCCTTCTTCCTTCACTTAGTAATTTTCGCCGCAAAAGCAGGCGGCGAAAATCGAATGCGCTCCGGAAGAAGGCCTTTGTGCTCCGCGCCGGGGTGCCACGTGAACAGTAACCAGTTCACACGTCAGCCTGCTGAGCGTATGGAAAGCGCTTCCGGAGTGGATCCCCACGGGATGTCCGCGGAGGAAACGATTTTCAGGCGCCCGGCCCTGGCTGACCCATGAACTGTAACACAAAGTCAGCTCACTGGTTATGCGTGCAGCACAGCATCGATCAACTGCCCTCGAGATGAGTTTAGCCCCTCCGCGATGAGCGACCTGTTCCACCCCTCCTTTTCCGCGGCGAGATAGGTCTGCCAGATCTGCCTGGGCTTTGCGGAGATCGCAAGGGACCGCTCGGGGCAGCCCATTTTCCTGAAGAATTCGTTCACTTTGTCGTCCCAGACAAAGGCGACGGAAGGCACGCCCAGAGAAGCCGCCAGAATATGGCTGTGCAGGCGGAAGGATAAGATGCCCCGGAAACCGGTGACAGTGCGGACAAGATCTGCCGGGGTCTGCGGAATTGCTTCCAGATCCGTCCTGTGCTCATCGTATACCTTTGGCATGCTCCTGAGCACATACCCGGCAAAGCCCATGTCCCTGCCGCTGCCGTTGCAGAAAGCCCGCCAGGGAATCTGCATCTCTTCCAGATAAGCAATGAGCCGCATCCAGAAATTCCTGACCTTCTCCTCGTCCATGTCGCTGGGATACATAAATCCAAGACCGATGGGGGAAGTCTGCGCCATTGGAGACGGTTCCTGTGGCAAACGCACGCCATACACCTGCGGGGCGAAAAGGCCGAAATCAAAGACGTCCCCGGCCCTGCAGCCATACTTGCAGCTGACCTCCCTTGCATGATCCCTCACGGAAATGTACCTGACCGCCGGATCAGCAAGAATTTCGCGCAAAATGCCCCTGATGTGCGGGCTGACCTGCTTCCCTGTCCCGCAGGCATTGAAGAAAATGGGCGTTCCCCGCCTGAGATACGGCCGGACAAGCCATGCCGCCTCAAGAGCCAGCGTATCCGTCAGCACCTGACCGCCCGCGAAGACCACGGCGTCCGCATCCGAAATCCGATTTTCCTTCATGCGGTCAAGATTCCGCCAGAGCACTTGCCTCTCGTGGTCGTAGACCCTGTCAAGAGGAGTAAACCTAGAGGCCACATCCCTCAGAGAATTGCGCAGACGATTCTTTTTCTGCTCCTTGGGCGAAAAAGGAAGGATCCCATAAGGATCAAACTCCGTCCTCCCCAGAAGGTCTCCGATCACAATCTCCGCCTCCGGGAACGCCTCCTCAAGCACCGCCTTCGTGCAGTCGCACAGAACCGCATCCCCGAGATTTCTCGAGTCATATAATCCAAGCAGCAAAATCTTCATAGCTTACACCTCCGGGCAGGGACCAGAAAGGACGGTTCCTGACAGCCCACCACAAGCTGCGCCACCGAAACCGTCCCAGTGGAGCCCCCATTGCCGCGCCTCCTCATCCTTCCGTCAGCGCGAAGGCCTCTTCCACAATGGCCTCCATGGCGGCGCTGTTGTCAGTTTCGTCATAGAAGGCGGTCGAGCGGCGGCTGAAAGCGTCGTAGTTCCTATCCATCTCATCGATGGCGTCGAGCACAGCCCGACTGTCCGCGAAATCCACGCAGACGCCCGCTCCCGCCTCGCCGATCGTCGTCGTAAGCCCCGGGATGTTGTTGCAGAGCATGGGAAGGCCAAAACCCGCGTATTCATAGATCTTGTTCGGCGCGCAGAAGCGGTTGTTGATGCAGTTGTCCTTGTAAAATGCGACACAGATGTCAGCGTGTGACGTGATCTCAAGATGCAGCGGAGCCGGAATATTTCCCAGATAGAGCGTGCGCGGGTAAATGCTCTTCAGGTGCTCGATGGCCCCGTCATCCGCCGGGCCCGACAGGACAAGAAAGTACGCACTGTCTGCATCTGCCAGAATCTTTGCCAGAACCGAAAGATCCCGGTCGGCGACAATACCGCCCTGGTAGACCAGGGTTTTCTTATTTTCCATAAGAGCGATCGCATTTCTCGTCTGCACCGTCGTTCCGGCCATTTTCCTCATGCGCGGATGCGTGTAGGGCTTATTTCTCAAAAGATAAGGTCGCTGTTTGAGATCCCACCAGTCCACCATGTAGTCGATGCGGTGGGGCTCGCAGCCGGTCAGAATATCGATGTCCGGGATGAGCCGCTTCATGCCGTCCTGGTACCAGTCCTCCTCATAGAACTCGAGGGCATTTAAAATCTTCGGGCTCAGATCCTTCACATATCTCCACTGCTTGATCGCCGCCTGCTCCGTCCCGATCCAGAGGACGGTGCGGTCGTTCCACCATTTTTTCTTGATCTCCGGCCAGCGCCGATGATACATGATGAGATTCTTCGCCTTCTGATAGACGACATTCCTGCTCTTCACGACCGGCAGAAGTTCGATCGGAATCCCCTTGTCGCCCAGAATCTTCGCCGTCACCGCGTCGCAGCCGCTCGTCACCATGACAACCTCCATCCCCATGTCCACAAGCTGGCAGGCCTCTGTCACGCACGGCGGCTTCCTCTGGATCGGCTGAAAGCAAAAATACAGTACCCTTCTTATTTCAGACATATCACTCTCCTATCTGCCCCCTGATCGGCCACGAGGTCACGGGGACAGCAGCACTCATTTACAGTTCGAAGCGCGACTTGGCAGGCAGCATCTTGTCGAGACTGGCAATAAGGCGGGCCTTGCTGCCCTCGAAGTCCGTGACGCCGGTGTCGTTAATGCAGATCATCTTATACTTCTGCGTCTCGATGGCCCGACAGGTCTCGTCGAGGCTGTCGCCCAGCTTGAAGAGCCTGCCGTAGCGGTTTTTATCGTAGGGCGCAAACTCGCCGGAGAGGAGCTGGGTGTACTTGAAGACGCACTGACTCACATCACGGAAATCGCGGAATCTGTGGCTGCAGGTGCGGTCCAGCCGCTCATAGTCCATATCCCAGACCTTCCTCAGCGTCTCTTTTCTGTAAGCCATAGGCAAGTGATGAATATCAAAGCCAAAAAAATAGTTTTTATCAAGCTTTGAGTAGTAGAGGTTTCTGAGCGCCGCCTTGGGAGCCTCGAAAGAAAACCATTTGTCTCTGTGCTCTTTGAGGAACTCCTTCCGCGAAAAATGAGCATTTGCAAAGACAATATCGTTAACCAGAATGTAATTGTAGAGCTCGTCGCGCGGATACATGGGTGGCTTCTCCTCAATCATGTCGCAGGGCAGACCATTTCGGAAAAAATCCGACCGGCGGACAGGCGCGGTCAGATAGAAGTCGTCATTAAAATAGACAAAATGTTCCGCCAGCCCCGGAATCCTGTGCAGATTGAGCTCGATCGGATGGGAGCTGAAAGTCGGCAGGTACTTGCCGGGAATAAAATCCGTGTGATTGACAAGATGCAGGCCCTTCGCCTTCGTGTCCATCCACTTGGGCGTCTGCCCGCAGGTCACAAAGTGGATTGTGTGCACCCAGGGGGCATACTTTTCGACCGCTCTGAACCAGTAGGGCAGAATATCCCAGTCGCGGTAGCGGTCATCCGCCGCATCGATCTCCTTTTTCTGCGTATCATGAGAGAAAGCGTCCGCCTTCCCCTCCGCCTCAGCCAGATACCTGGCCTTCTCCGTACGCCAGGCCGGATCCGCCCCGTCGACCCAGGGAATCACAAAATCAATCGGATAACCGCTCATAGCTCCTCCATCCTTTCCATCACTCACTTCTTGAGCACTTGCCGAACACCTGCCCAGGCGAGAGCAGCACCGGTCATACCGTGGCCCGCACAGAAAGCAAGGCCTTTGTCAAAAGCGTTGCCGGGAAGGTCCTTCTCGCAGCCCGGACACAAGACGTCCTTCCAGGGGCTGCGCTCCAGCATCTTTTTGAGATAGGCACTCTTCTTTCCCCTGGAAATCGACGGGTCCTGCATGGAGACATTGCAGTCAATCAAGTGGCCAAGCTGCTTGCTGAATCGCTCCGCGAGATAAGGCCGCATGGCATCGTCACCGCCATAGCGCTCATAGAGCACGCCGAGGAATTTCTCCGTGTTCTTGCGGAGTTCCCCCGCCGCCATGGTGCCGGTGAGAGATCCCTCCCGGATTTCATAATTGTACCAGACATGGGGAGAGACGCCGACGGTGCCGCCTGTCTCTTTCATGCCGCGGATGACATCGAGCAGAAAGACCACATCCTCGCCCATGGACAGCTCTGTCTCGAAGTAGTGATCCCTGAGAACCTCCGCCCGATAGTATTTTCCCCAGACCATGCTTGTCATGGCGTGATTTAAGGGGAAGCCGCTCCACTCGCCGTTGCTCAGGGTCTTCTTCTCAAAATCACAAAGCCCATCCCCCTCGTAGAGTAGAAGGGGCGCACCGCCCAAATCCTCCTCTGACGGCCCGAAAAGCTCGTCCTTTGTTCCCCGGGACCTGAGCGCACTGCCCATGACAAAAGACAGCGACGGATCTTCAAGGAGGCTCATCGCCTCTGCAAATGTCCCGACCGGCAGGCTGTCGTCCGCGTCCACAAACGTGACGACCCCGCCCTTCGCGTGAAGAAGCCCGTCGTTGCGGGAGACCGAGACGCCCCATCCCGAGCTCTTCATGGCATGAAAGCGCGGATCCTTCTTCTCATAAGCCTCCATGATCTTCCACGACCCGTCCGTCGACTGGTCGTCGATCATGAGCACCTCATAGTCCTTGAACTCCTGGGCCAGAATCGACACCAGGCAGTCCTCCAGATACTTCTCCGCATTATACACTGGAACAATAACCGAAAGTCTGACTTCTAGCGCATCCATTTATAAAACCCCTTTCCAGATTGAGTAGAGATGATCGGCATAGGTGGCACTGCTGAACTTGGCGTGAATCTTGTTTCTGGAGACTTCCCCGTACTTACGGCGAAGCGTTTCGTCCTGCATCAGAGCTGTGAGGGCCTCTTCGATCTGCTCAGGGTGGCCGGGAGCGATGAGAATGCCGTTTTCACCGTCGCAGACAGCCTCACGCATGTCACCGACATCTGTCGCCACGACAGGCAGGCCGAAGCTCATGGCCTCGAGCACCGCCATGGGCAGGCCCTCGCGATACGACGGCAGAACAAAAATCTGCGCCTTTTGATAGAGAGCGTCCTTCTTGTCCCCTTCGGTCCAGCCGGCAAACTCCACATCGGAGGCGCTGAGGCCAAGCGATTCCGCCTGCTCTCTCAGCGCGGCCTCCTCCTCACCCGTCCCTGCGATCATGAGCTTCCATCCCTCGCCGGTCCCCTTCTGTTTGATCGAGGAAAATGCGTTGACCAGATCCTCGACTCCTTTTCGCCTGATCAGCACGCCCATGAATAAAATGCGTTTGATTCCCGAGGGGCTCTCCTCAGAAGATGCAGCCTCCTGCTCCACAACCGTATTGTAGAGCACAGACACATGGGCAGCCGGCGCCATCGCATGAAAAAAAGCCCTGTAGTGCTCACCGAGCACAATGACATGGCTGCATGCTTCAAAAAACTTTCTTACTTTCTTCTTTCCGGGGGAGCCGAGCCCCTCGTACCACTCCTCAATGCTCGAGCCGTGGACATGAACCACCATCCTGGTATGGCTTTTCAGACACATTATCTGGAGAATGGAGGCGCGGACGAAACTCCCCTTGTAAGACATGTGCACATAGACGAGATCCGGCTTCCATACCTTAAGGGCACGGGACATTTTCCTCACAGCATTCAGAAAGACTCTGACCTGCTCCCCGCTTCCCGCGTCCGTGTAAGTTGGAAGAAAGCGCAGGTCGACGCCCCTGTCGGCCCAGTTGACAGAGCGGACAGCCCGAATGACGCTTGTGATGCCACCCTTCGTGTCCCCCCGGTTGCCCATCATCAGTACTTTCATGGCAAAAGCTCCTCGATCGAATTCTTGACGTCTGCGACAAAGCGGTCGGTATTGGACTTGTAGACGCGGTAGGATTTCTTCCGCGTAGCCTCGATCGCTTTCTCCAGCTCCTCCGTGTGGTAGCAGGCCTCAATATAGCCCATCTCCTCAAAAGCCGAGAGCACCTGGGTCTGGTGATTGTCGATGTGCTCGCCGTACTTTGCGTAGCGGGGCACGGCAATCACTTTTTTATGATCCTTGACCGCTCCAATAATGGCTCCGGTTCCCGCGTGCGTGATGACGAGATCGGAGCGCTTCATGAGCTCCTTGTACTCAACCTGGTCGAGAAAGCGGCTGCATTTGTAGTAGAGCGGCTCATATCTGCAGTTGCCGGTCTGGGCGAAAACCTCGTCTTTGATGACGCCCTCGGCGATGCAGCGGTCGACGGCCTCCAGGAGCCGGTCAAAAGGGAACTTCTGGGTTCCCACAGAAATAAATACCATCAGTAAATTCCTCCCACATATTTGGCGTCGGGATAGAACTTCTTCATGGACTCCCACTGGACATAGAAGACGTCCGCGTACTTATATAAGAACTTGCCCGTCTCCGTTGGCGATGAGACCTTGGCGAAGGACTCGATGTAGATGAGTTTTCTGTGGAAAGCCTTCATGAGAAGGCACAGGGGGATCGTCGCAAGGACTCCCGTGCAGACGATCACGTCCGGCCTCTCCTTCAGGAAAATATAGAAGGACTTGAAGGCGATCCTCAACATGCGGAACCAGTAGCCGTGCTCGTGGCGGTTGACCTGACGCACATAATACGTCTTCACTCCCTGCGTGTTGACCGCATAGGGCACCTTCTCCGTCACTATAAAACTTTTGTATTGATCCATTAAAGGCTTCAGCATCATGAGCTGCTCAAAGTGGCCGCCCGACGATGCCGCAAAACATATCTTCATCCGATGAATGGCCCCCTTATTTGTGGCGCACTCTCCTTTTTTTCAGCATTCCCTTTGCTTTTTCCATCAAAAACCTGTATTCCTCGCTTCTGTGGTAAATGAGCCAGTAGAAGGCCGGCGTCACGACAAGGGCAAGGATACCTTTTTCTATCATACATAGAATCGGGTGAGAAGTAAATGGCATTCCTGCGACATACACAAGAGCCGAGCATCCCGTGATGACCGCCATGGTGATTCCGTACTGCAGAAAATACCCATGCACCGGCATTTGGAATGCTTTCTTGTATAAGATCATGGGATCGAACCAGAACATGGTTATGGCACGGCTGATGATGGTCCCCAGAAACACGCCCGCAAGACCCATTTTCTTCACTAAGACAATAGAAATGATCAGATTGAGGACAGCCGTCGCGACCGCGCGGTATTTTCCATAGACAAAAGTTCCCGTGGACTCGTTGTAGATGTTGACGACCAGCTGCATGTAGTTGGCGGCAAAATTGTAGACAACGATGATGAGAACGGTATTGGAAATCAGCATGGTTCTTCCCATCCACAGGGTCATGAAGGGCTGGAAGATGCTCATGAACTCCACGGCGCAGAAGGCCACCGCGAAATCATTGAGGAGATTGAGACAGCGGAAGGTAAATTCGCTTTTCTCGCGCGACGAGACTGCAAAGAGGTTGCCCACGCTGGCGGAAAATGCCCTAACCACCCCGTCGATGATGTTCTGGAAGACCTGGATGATAAGAAAATAGTTGCCGTAAATGCCGACCATAGCTGTGCTGATGTAGGCGGAGATGATGAGGTTGTCGGTCGCCGTGCCGATGGCCGCCGAGACCTTGTAGAGAGCTGTCGCATAGACCTGCGTGAAAATGGTCTTTTTCTCTGCCTTCCCAAGCGGCTGCGCCTTCTCTTTCAGATACGGATACCGCCTGTCCACGTAGGCCGCTGTCGCGATGTTCTGCACGACGGCAAAGACGATGGCGAGGACGGTATAAAGAAAGAAAGAACGGACGGCGAAGAGTTCGATGATCTGGACCACATTCATGAGGACCTGCACCATGTACTGAATAAGGTCCGTAATGTACTTCTTCTGGTCCGCATTCAAAAGGACAGCCTTGTAGGCAAAGAAGAGGTAGGACACCACGGTCTGCAAGAGATAGAGCAGGTAGTACTCGTAGATGTTGATCTCGTTGGGGATGCGGGTCAGAAGCTTCGGCAAAAAAGGCATGAGGCACATGCCGAGCCCGAAGATGACAAAGCCGATCGTCCGGTAGGCCTTTTTGAAGTACTGCATGAGGGACTTGATCTTCTCCGTATCCCCCTCTGCAAGAGGCTTATACAGGCTGTAGGTGATGGCCGTCCCAAATCCCAGCTCCGCGATCGACAGAAGCGTCAGGACACTGCTGTAGAGGGTCGAGATACCCAGATAATTCTTGCCCAGCGTGTAGACAAAGACCGTCCGGCACACAAAGCGCAGCACGTTATTTAAGGCCTGCCCGCCCAGAGACGTCGCCGCGTTCCGAAGCGAATTCACCGTGCGGCTGTCATTTTTATCATCCTTAAAAGAAAACTTCATCTTCATCCGACCATCTTACCACGGCAACGGGTGCCTGTCACCAGACAATTAAGACAATTCCTCCAAAGCAGAAATTGTGGTTACAGTTCACGGGTCAGCCAGAACTGTCCCGAAAAAGCACTTCCTTCGCGGCTCTACGCTCCGCTTCGGTCGGCGCTAAACGAACGTCCACTGGACGTTCAGCGCCCCCTCAAAGGTCCACTCCGGAAGTGCTTTTTCGAGGCAGCAACTGGCTGACGAG
>OMTP01000133.1 GCA_900313955.1 uncultured Lachnospiraceae bacterium
CCTGCTTTTGCGGCGAAAATTACTAAGTGAAGGAAGAAGGCCTTTGTGCGAAGCGCCGAAGTGACCCACCCGTGAACAGTAACTGGCGGGACGTCACCCCGGATGAGACTCTCTCCACACGCGGATTTCCCGAAGAAAAGGTTCCCCATAGCGCAGGCTGTGAAGAATGCCTGCTCCTTCCATGCACATGAAGTCGAATCTGGTTGTGGGGCGGCGGGCGGCCAGGTCGTGCATGGTCTGGTCGGAGAAGATCTTATCGGGCAGGACACCCTTCTCCTCGGCGATTCCGCGTCGCACTTCCCGGAGAAGATGAAAAAGATGAGGATCCTCCTCGCCTTCGGGAACACTGTGCTGAGGAAAGCGCCCCCTCCTGATGCAGACCGAGCAGTGGCCGCAGTAGTCCTCCGCATGCTCGCCAAAGTAGCGCAGAAGATACGCCCGAAGGCAGGTCGCGGCCCCTGCGTAGAGCTGCATGTCCCTCAGCTTCTTGTACTCGACCTCTCTTCTCTCCCTTGATTTCGTCCGGGAAATGAAGAAGCGGCAGACGGCCACATCAGCGTCGCCTGCCAGCATGATGCAGTCCGACGGCCTTCCGTCGCGCCCGGCCCGCCCGGCCTCCTGGTAGTAGCCTTCTACATCCTTGGCCATGTTGTAGTGGATGACGTACCGCACATTGGGCTTGTCGATGCCCATGCCAAAGGCATTGGTCGCCACAATGAGAAGAACATCTCCCCGAATCCACGCGTCCTGATTTTTCTGTCTCTCCTCCTCCGGAAGACCCGCGTGATAGCGCACGGCCTCTATGCCCGAGGCATTGAGTTTTCGGGTCAGATGGTCGACCGTGTTGCGTGTGAGACAGTAGATGATGCCGCACTGCCCTCTGTAGGCCTTTAGAAGCCCCATGAGCTCCTGCATTTTATTCTGCGGGTGCCTCACCTCGTAGTAGAGATTCTTGCGGTCGAAGCCGCCCATGAAGACCACGGGACGAGACATGTTCAGGGCATCAATGATCTCCTCGCGGGCGCGGGGTGTCGCGGTTGCTGTAAATGCGGCAAGCGTTGGCCGGGAAGGAAGCATTTTCAGAAAATCGGGAATCTTTTTGTAGGCGGGCCGGAATTCCGCGCCCCACATGGAAATGCTGTGCGCCTCGTCGATGCAGACGAAGGAAATAGGAACGCCCATAAGAGCCTTCTGAAAGCCCGGACTCTGCAGTCTCTCGGGAGAGACGTAGAGCAGCTTCACGCGACCGCTCTGCACAGCCGTGAGTATGCTGCGCTGCTCCCTGAGCGTCTGCGTTGAATTAAAAAAGGCGGCGGGGACTCTCTTTTTTCTGAGAGTCTCCACCTGATCCTTCATGAGTGAAATGAGCGGCGATATAACAATGGTCATACCGTCAAACATGAGCGCGGGCACCTGGTAGCAGATGGATTTGCCGCCGCCCGTGGGCAGAATCGCGAGCAGGTCGCGCCCGGACAATATGGTGTCGATGATGGCCTCCTGTCCGCTGCGAAAGGCCGGATAGCCGAACACAGCCCGGAGGACATCCTCTTTTCTTTGCTTACTCCTCGTCGGTAACGTATCCTTTCTCCTTGAGGAAGGCCTCGATGACGCGCACGGCCCCCGGAATGCCCACGGCGGAGCTGTTGATCATGAGATCCATACCCTCTGTGGAACCCCACTTCTTGTCCGTGTAGAACTGATAGTAAGACCGTCTTGTCTTGTCCGTCCTCTTCACGATCTTGGCCGCCGCCAGAGAGTCATCGATCTCCTCGACCTTCATGATCCTCTCGACACGGTCATTTCTCGATGCATAGATGAAAATGTTGACGACATCCTGATAGTCTCGCAGAATATCGTTGGCGCATCTTCCGATGAAAATGGCGGGTCCCTTGTCGGCCTCCTCCCGTATGATGTTGGACTGGAGCAAAAAGAGCCTCTCCGAGATAGCCCCCGCGTCCATTCCGTAAGGAGCGTAGGGATCAAAGAACGGGTTACTCAGCCTCTCATCCGAGGAATTGAGGGCGTCCTCGTCGAGTCCATGCTTCTTGGCGATCATGGCAATCATGTTCCTGTCGAAGCAAGGCATATCAAGATCTTTGGCAAGGGTTTCGCCGATCACACGGCCGCCGCTTCCATATTCACGTCCGATTGTAATCAGAACCTTTTTCGTAAGTCTCATAGCGGTTCCCTCCTTTGTACATATTCGTATCCTTATTGTAGCATGTTTTCGTCAAAATGGAAGGAATTTTTGCTATACATTTCTCTTTGTTCGTCAATGTGCATAAATTGGATTTATTCATGAGACACCTGCTGCGTCCCCATGCCGCCCTTTCTCAGATTGCCGTTGACTAACTTTAAAAATGAGCTATATATTTGAAAATTATGACAGAATTTTTATTGAAAACATTCCTGAAGACATATAAACATGGAGAAAATGACCCATCCGGATCAAATCGCACGGCGGTCATGACTCTGGCCTCGGTTGTCGGTATTCTATGCAACACAGGGCTCTTCGCGGTCAAGTTCATTTTGGGCATGGTTCTTCACTCCCTGTCCGTGACGGCGGACTCCTTCAACAACCTGTCGGATGCCTCGTCCAGCATTATTTCCCTCGTGGGAGCAAAGCTGGCCGGCCAGCCGGCGGATAAAGAACATCCCTTTGGCCACGGCCGCATCGAGTATCTATCGACCCTCATTGTGACGACCATCATTACGGCGGTCGGCGTCATGCTTGGCCGGGACTCCGTGGGCAAGATCCTTCATCCGGAACCGACCAGTCTTGAGCTGCTGCCCTTTGTCCTTCTCCTTTTGTCCGTCGGCGTCAAGCTCTGGCTGTCGTCCTTCAACAGAAAAGCAGGAACTATGATCGACTCCACCGTCCTCCTTGCGACGGCCGACGACGCAAGAAATGACGTCATTACGACCTCAGCGGCCATCGCCTCCCTCGTCATTGAACATCTGACAGGGCTGACCGTCGACGGATGGTTCGGCCTCGCGGTGTCCATTTTCGTCATCTACTCAGGGCTCTGCTCTCTCATCGAAACTATATCCCTTCTCATTGGAACTCCCGAGAATCCAGAGCTCGCCGCAAAGATCGAGGCAATATCTTCCGAAAATGACAGCGTCCTGGGCGTTCACGACCTGATCATCCACAGCTACGGTCCCGACCGCTGGTTTGCCTCGGAGCACATGGAACTGCCTGCATCGCTCACCTTCACGGAAGCTCACAGCATCGCCGACGAAGCTGAGAGAAATGTCCGCGACAGACTCGACGTCGACCTGGTTATCCACACGGATCCCGTCTCTCTCGACGACTCTGTCCGCGCGGAGGCCCTCGAGGAAGTGACGAAGATTCTCACTGCCATTGATCCCGCCCTCACCTGCCATGACTTCCGCGTCGTCCAGGGCAAGAAACACAAAAACCTTATCTTCGATATTGTCGTCCCCTACTCCTACAAGGAGGAAGACGAAGAGAACCTCATCCACGAGGTCCAGCACGACATGCACCTCATCAGCCGCAACTACCACTGCCACATCCGCATCGACCGCGACTACGTGGCATGACAAAACCCCAGCGAAGTGCCCTTTTATGGTTTTCACTGGGGTTATCTGAGGCTCTTTTTTCATGGCTATCCCCAGCGAAAGGTATTTTTTTCGTTCTCGCTGGGGTCTATAGCATCCGCGGGGGTTTAGGCTCATGTGTCAGATATCGAGCAATCCTCCATCCCGGTCGATCTCCCTCAGGGCCTCGAGCAGGCGGTCGAAACCTTCCTGCGTGTCGAAGGGAGATGTCATCATGAGGCATGAGTCAGGAGCCTTCATCTCGGGCTGCAGGTGATATTCCTCGCGGAGGCGGTCGTAGAGCTCCGGGCCAGTGAGTGCGGAGCCGGTCGTCGTGATGACAATCTTGCCCGGGTCCACGCGGGTGCCGGCCTTAAAGGGCGGCAGCTCTTCGTCGGAAGTAAGGATGCAGCTGCCGCCACCTGCCAGATGCAGGTGAGCAAGATGCGCAAGCTTCTCCCGCAGATCCTTCAGCATATCCACGTAGCGGTCAAAGAGGTCGCTTTGCGGGTCACTCACCATGTGCAGGCAGCGCGTGATCGAGGCCATGAGAACGTAGGATGGACTCGACGTCTCATAGATGTCAAAGAATCGCTGGATCCTATCCGGGTCCACCCGATCGGAGCACAGGTGAAGGAGCGCCGTCTGTGTCATGGCCGGAAGCGTCTTGTGCACGCTCTGAATGACCAGATCCGCCCCTTTATGGATAGCAGACTTCGGAAAATAAGGATGCATGGAAAAATGCGCCCCGTGCGCCTCGTCGACGATCAGCGGGATGCCTCTCTCGTGGGCAAATGCAGCCCATTTTTCTACATGTTTCACACACCCCTCGTAGGAAGGAGATGTAATGACTACTGCGTCCGGAGTGCGCATTTTCTCATCCTCCGGCGTCGGATAGTCAATGTACTGAAGGTGAAGGTCTCGAAGATAGGCCGCGTGATAGACCGCCATGTGGCAGCCCCGCTCCATAAGGAGAGTTCCTCCCCTGGGCACAGCAGCCGAGATGGCGGCAAGAAGCGCACATGTACTTCCGTTGACAGAAAAATAGGTCCTCTTTGTCCCGTAAAAGGCCGCTGCCCGCTCCATCTCCTCCAAAATAATCTCCTCAGGGTCGTGCAGGTTGTCAAAGCCGTCGATCTCCGTGATGTCGATCCGCTGAATCTCATCCCCCCGCCCCTTGTGGCCCGGCATGTGAAACGGGTAGACATCCGACGCCGCGTGCCGCATGAGCTCGCCCTCCAGAGTCCTCATCTGCATTCTCCTTTCAAGTGAAACGTTCTTACCTGCTCGGAGCAGTCAGTTATCTTTCTCTTTCAGCAGCGCCTGGTAGACGTCGCGTCTGGAAATGCCGCGGTCGGCGGCGACGGACTTCATGGCCGTCTTGTGGTCCTGACCCCGGGCCTCATACATGGCGACGTGGGAGGAAATGTCCATATCCTGCCATTTTGCGGTTTCTTCTCGAACGGCTTCCTCGTGGCTTTTACCGGCCAGGACCAGGACGTACTCGCCGCGGGGCTCCTTTGTCTCATAGGCCGCAAGCGCCTCGCCGATGGTCGTCTTGACAATCTCCTCATGCTTTTTTGTCAGTTCCCTGCACAGGGAGATGCTTCTCCCTCCGCCCACAGTTTCCCGCAGAGAGGTAAGCGTCCTGATGAGGCGGTGGGGAGCCTCGTAGAGAATCACGGTTCTCTCCTCCTTGCGGATGCGCGAGAGAGCTTCCTCTTTCTCCTTCGTCTCCGTGGGAAGAAATCCCTCAAAGACAAAGCGGCGCGTCGCCTGACCGGAAAGTGCGAGGGCTGTCACCGACGCGCTGGCCCCCGGCAGGGCAGTCACCGTGACACCCGCCTCGTGACATTTGCGGACCAGAATCTCGCCCGGATCGGAGATGCCCGGCATGCCCGCATCCGTGATGACCGCAATCGACTGACCGGCGAGAAGTTTTCTCAGAAGCTCCTCGCCCTTTGTCTCCTCATTAAACTTGTGATAGCTGGTCACCGGCGTCGTGATGCCAAAATATTTAAGCAGATGTCCCGACGTCCTCGTGTCCTCACAGGCAATGAGATCGACCTCCTTCAACATGCGCAGCCCCCGGGCCGTCATATCCTCCAGATTCCCGATTGGCGTCGCACACAAATATAATATTCCAGCCATACCACCCTCCTATCCGGTGCCTGTCACCAGACAATTTAGAATATTCGCAAATGTCTGGTGACAGGCACCAGACAGCTCACCGCCCGTAAATCCGGAGCAGCTCTTCTGTGTAGGTCCGGTCCTTTTTGTAGATGACAAGGGGCGGCTCGGTCACAAGATAGGGTCTGCCGTCCTTGACGGCCTCGACGAGGACCATGGTCGGAGCAGCGTCTTCATAGGGATGGACGAAGCGAAGGCGCTTGGGCTCGAGACGGTTCTTTCGTAATTCGAGAAAGATGTCGACAAGGCGCTGGGGCCTGTGGATCAAAGAGAAGCGGCCGCCGGCATTTAAGAGACGGCCTGCAGACGCGGCGACATCGGCCATGGTGCATTTGAGCTCGGTGCGGGCGATGGCCTTCTCTTCACGTCCTCCCACAAGGCCGGCCGAAGCTGGCATATAGGGAGGGTTGCAGGTGACCAGAGAACAAGATCCCGCCCCGAGAAGAGACGCCGCCTCCCGCAGATCTCCCGTGACAATGTGAATATCCTCTTCCGAAAGTCCATTGTCAGCGACCGATTTTCTCGCAATCGATGCCACATAGTCCTGGATCTCAAGGCCTGTGATTCGAACCGGCAGATGGAAGCGATTCGCCTCTGCCTTCAAGATAAGGGGGATCGGCGCAAAGCCGGTCCCCAAATCACAGATTCTGTCATTTTTCTTAAGGCGGGGATAATGAGCCAGAAGCACAGCATCCACGCCAAAGCAGAAGAGGTCAGGATCCTGCCAGATCTTAAAGCCGTTCTGCAGATCATCCAGCCGCATCATGAAGCATTTCCATTTCCGCCGTCCGAAGGAGCGGGAGACGGGGCCGTTGCCTGCGCTGCCTGCACAGAAGACCCATTTTCCGTCTGGCCCTCCGGGCGCTTCCTGGGGCGTCTTCTGCGCCTTTTCTTAGCCGGATCCGCAGCTGCCGCCTCCGAAACTTTCTCATTTTCATCATGAGGAGGGCGGTTTTCACGCTTCTGCTTATTTCTCTCCGGGCGCTCCGGACGCGGACGCCTCTCCTTGTTCTTCTGTCCCTGAGGCGGGCGCTGCGACCTGCTGCGCGGCGGACGGCCGCCTTTCGATTCTTCTTCCTTATTTTCATTTTCCGACGGAGAAGAGAGTTCCTCAGAAGCAGCCACCAGCTCAGCATGTTCAAGCGCCATCTGCTCCTTCACCGGGCACTGGCACTTGGGACGCTTGTTCTTTGGCACAAAAGTGATGTCGTCGACATTGAACTCCTGCAGGTCCTTCTCGCCATTTTCCAGTTCCAGAATCACCTTGACCGTTCGGCGCAGGATATTGACCGACTGGACGTCGCCGTGCTGGCCGTCCTTCGTCGTCACATAGTCGCCCTTGCCCGGCAGGCCCTTGTTAAGGTAGGCGTAAGTGTCGGCCTCATTTTTGAGGCAGCACATAAGCCTCCCGCAGACGCCCGATATCTTGGCCGGGTTGAGCGAGAGATTCTGATCCTTGGCCATCTTGATAGAGACCGGCTGGAAGTCCGTGAGCCAGCTGTGGCAGCAAAGCGGCCGGCCGCAGATGCCCATACCCCCGAGGAGTTTCGTCTCGTCGCGCACGCCGATCTGCCGCAGCTCGATACGGGTCTTGAAAATGCCGGCCAGATCCTTGACCAGCTCACGGAAATCAATCCGCCCGTCCGCCGTAAAATAAAAGAGAATCTTGCTGTTGTCAAATGTGTACTCCACGGAGATCAGCTTCATCTCGAGCCCGTGCTCGGCGATCTTGTCCTTGCAGATCCAGTAGGCCTTCTTCTCCTTCTCCAGGTTCTCAGCCTGATTCTCCTCGTCATCCTTTGTCGCGAGGCGGATGACCGGCTTTAAGGGCTGCGTCACGTCCTCGTCCGACTTCTCCACGGGCGGCAGGACGACCGTCCCGTAGTCGAGCCCCCGGGCCGTCTCCACGATCACATGGTCGTGGTAATGGATTTCGAGGTCTCCCGGCGAGAAGTAGTAGACCTTCCCTCCGTTTCTGAATTTCACTCCTATAATTTCAGGCATTGGTATTCTCCTTCATGGTAAAAAGCAGAAGCTCCACGGCCAGGTCAAAATTGACATTGGCGCGGAGACGGACCCGGCACTTCTCGATCCCGTCGAGAACATCCATGAGCCCCTCATAAGAGCTCGTCGCCGCCTGGTCCCGGATGGCTGAAAACTCATCCGAGAAAATCAGCTCATCCACTTCCCTTGACGCTTTATAGTAAATGACATCCCGATACCACATGAGCAGAAGGTCGAGATATCCGTCGATATGGTCCTTGTCCTCCTTCAGCTGACGCACGATCTCAATGATCCCCGCCGTGTCGAGCCCGTGAATCCTTCTGACAAGGCCGAGGACTTTTTCTTTTCTTTCTGAAAATGCCTCGTCGCCTGCGGCCTCGATCGCCTGTCCCAGATTCCCCTGGGAAAATGCAGTCAGCACCCTCGCCTCATAGTCCGGCAAATGCATGACATCCGTGAGATAGGCACTCACCTGGGCGTCCTTTAAGGGCTTCACGAGAATCTTGGAGCATCTCGACAAAATGGTGGGCAGAAGTGCCTCCGGCGAAGATGTGAGAAGTAAAATGACCGTGTAGGCCGGCGGCTCCTCAATTGTCTTGAGAAGAGCATTCTGAGCCTGGGCGTTCATCTTCTCCGCCTCCGGAATGATATACACCTTGCGGCCTCCTTCGTAGGGGCGGATATCCACCGTGTTCACAACCTGCTCCCTCACCTCATCAACCGAGATGACACCTGGCTTTTCGTGAACAAGCTCGATGAGGTCAGGATGGTTGCGATCCAGAACCTTCCTGCAGGCCGGGCACTCACCGCAGGCCTCCGGCCCCTTCTTCTCACAAAGAAGGGCCTCCGCAAAAGCCTCAGCCAGCATTTTCTTGCCGCTGCCTCGATCTCCCGTAAAAAGATAGGCATGCGAGACCCTGTCCTCCTCCACCATCTTTTTGAGGATACGGATCTCATTTTCATGCCCTATGATCTTTCCGTAGCCGGTCACGCGCTCACCCCCTCATCACCTTCACACATCCATTCCGGATTCCCAGAAAAGTCAGGCCTTCCTTTTCTTTTCGTAGTATATCCAAAAGAATGTCTTCTGTAAACGTCTCCCCGGGCACAATGAGCGGCGCATCCGGCGGATAGACAATCACAAAATCCGCCGCGACTCTGTCTTTTGCATCTTCCAATTTCACCCACTCCGCAGGGGCATCATACGCCTCAGAAATCTTCACTTTTCCCTCCAAATCAGACTCACGGATGCATCTTACGCCTTGAAGCGGTACCCGACCCCCCAGATCGTCTCGATGTACTGGGGATGTGAGCTGTCGAACTCGATCTTCTCTCGGATCTTCTTGATGTGGACCGTAACCGTCGCTATGTCGCCGACCGAGTCCATATTCCAGATCTTGCGGAAGAGCTCCTCCTTGGTGAAGACATGATCCGGATTCTCCGCCAGAAAAGTCAGAAGGTCAAACTCCTTGGTCGTGAACTGGGTCTCCACCCCGTTGACCCAGACACGGCGGGCTGTCTTGTCGATCTTGAGCCCGCGGATCGTGATGACATCATTCTTGACGGCACCGCTGCCGATGAGACGCTCATAGCGGCTCAGATGCGCCTTGACCCGGGCCACAAGCTCGCTCGGCGAAAAAGGCTTTGTGATGTAGTCGTCGGCACCCAGGCCAAGGCCCCGGATCTTGTCGATATCATCCTTCTTGGCCGACACCATAAGAATGGGCACATCCTTCTCCTCCCGGATCCGCTTGCAGATCTCGTAGCCGCCGACGCCCGGCAGCATGAGATCCAGAATAAAGATGTCAAAATCCTCATTGAGGGCCAAGGCCAGTCCCCGCGCCCCGTCCGTCTCAATCGTCACCTCAAAACCCGAAAGCTCCAGATAGTCCTTCTCAAGAGAGGCAATCGCCTCCTCGTCCTCAATAATCAGTACCTTGCTCATGATTTTACTGCTTTCTCCTCATAGATGCGCAGGGTGAAGAAGATACTCGTCCCCTCGCCTTTTTCGCTCGCCGCCCATACGCGGCCGCCGTGATCCTCAATAATTTTCTTGACAATAGAAAGACCGATGCCCGATCCGCCCTTGGAAGAATTCCGCGACGTATCCGTTCTGTAGAAGCGGTCGAAGATATTGGGCAGGTTCTTTTTCTCGATGCCCATGCCGTTGTCCCGCTCCTCAACCTGGACCTCCCCGGCCGCCGTGACCGTGACGTAAATTCCTATTTCCTTATCCGTCTTGTCATTGTATTTGACAGAGTTGCTGACCAGGTTATTCAGGACACGCGTGATCTGCTCTACATCAGCAATGACACACGTGCCGTCCGGCACATCATTTTCATAGATGAAGCGGATGTCCTTATTTTGCATCTCGTCGCGGATCTCATCCGCCGCATCGCCGAAGAAGCTGTGCACATCCACCTTGTTGAAATTGTAGGGGATGCGGTTGGTCGTGATCTTGGAGTAAAAGGACAACTCATTGATGAGAGAGTCCATATCCACAGCCTTGTTGTAAATGGTCCTTATGTATTTTTCCTGCTTCTCCGGCGTATTTGCCACGCCGTCCATAATGCCCTCGCAGTAGCCCTTGATAGCCGTGATCGGCGTCCGGAGATCATGGGAGATGTTGGAGATGAGCTCCCGGTTCTGCTCGTCAAAGCGCACTTTCTCCTCATTTGCCTCCTTGAGACGGACCCGCATCTCCTCAAACGACTCACAGAGCTCATCGATCTCCGTCACGCCCGTATCCAGCTGCATGGGGACATCCAGATTTCCGTCGCGGACATTGCGGATGGCACTCGTCATCTTCTCAATCGGCGTCAGAATGCCGCGCGTGAGCCAGATGCTGATGATGACGCCCGTAATCACCAGAATCGCAACCATGGCAAAAAAAATATTGACCATGACCGTTTTCTGATACGCCGTTACAGATGTGACATCGATCCCATAGTAGCTCATGATGGCGTCCTTATTAAAAATCGCCGTCCCGAAAATGAGCACAATCCACAGAATCATCGGCACCAGAATAATAATGAGAATAGACAAAAGAATCCTCGTCTTCAGCTTCATAGACAAATGTCCTTCCTTGCCACGTGCGCAGAAAAATACATGATCCATTATAGCACAAAAAAGAACCGTCCCCAAGGGACGGTTCTTCAATCATCTGCTTATTATGAAGCTTCCTCAGCTGCGAGGTACTTCTTGAGAGCATCGACCTTGTCAAGTCTCTCCCACGGAAGATCCACGTCGGTTCTGCCGAAGTGGCCATAAGCTGCGGTCTGCTTGTAGATCGGACGGCGAAGGTCAAGCATCTTGATGATGCCGGCCGGGCGGAGATCAAAATTCTCGCGGATGATGGCTGTCAGCTCCTCATCGGAGAGCTTGCCTGTGCCCTTGGTATCGACCTGAACAGATGTCGGCTCAGCGACGCCGATGGCATAGGAGAGCTGAACCTCAGCCTGGTCCGCAAGACCTGCTGCGACTAGGTTCTTTGCGACATAGCGGGCAGCGTAAGCTGCGGAGCGGTCAACCTTTGTGCAGTCCTTACCGGAGAAAGCACCGCCGCCGTGACGTGCATAGCCGCCATAGGTATCGACAATGATCTTGCGGCCTGTGAGACCTGCATCACCGTGAGGTCCGCCGATGACAAAGCGGCCGGTCGGATTGATGTAGATTCTTGTCTTGTCATCGACCATTTCCTTGGGGAGGACCGGCTCGAAGACATACTTCTTGATATCCTTGTGAATTCTCTCCTGTGTCACATCCGGGTCATGCTGTGTGGACAGGACAACAGCCTCGAGGCGGATCGGCTTGCCATTTTCATCATACTCGACAGAGACCTGGGACTTGCCGTCCGGACGAAGGTAAGGAAGAGTTCCGTCCTTTCTGACCTTGGTCAGCTGGCGGCAGAGCTTGTGAGCCAGAGCGATCGGATACGGCATGTACTCCGGCGTCTCATTGGTCGCATAGCCGAACATCATACCCTGGTCGCCGGCACCGATGGCGCCGATCTCCTCATCGGACATGTTCTTCTCAAGGGCCTTGAGGTCAGCCTTGGTCTCAAGAGCATTGTCGACGCCCATGGCGATATCAGCGGACTGCTGGTCAACAGCGACGAAGACAGCGCATGTGTTGCCGTCAAAGCCTGTCGCGGCATCGTCATAGCCGATCTCATTGATGGTCTTTCTTGCAATGGCCTGATAATCAATGTGAGCCTTTGTTGTGATCTCACCTGTAATGAGGGCGAAACCTGTGCAGACAGCTGTCTCGCAGGCGACGCGGCTCATCGGATCCTGCTCCATGCAGGCATCGAGAATGGCGTCAGAAATGGCATCGCAGACTTTGTCAGGATGTCCTTCTGTGACGGACTCAGATGTAAATAATCTCTTTTCTCCCATCATATTTCCTTTCCATGTGGTATGGGCTTACTCAAAATGTGTTTCAAGCAAGGTTTCTCTTTGCGCAGCAGCCTGGAGTGTCTTCAGCAAAGCACTTCTGGCTGCTGCGCAAAGAGGAAACGCAAAAGAAAACGGCCCGCAGGAAGCGGACCGGAATAAGTCACATTTCCCTTATTGTTCGACTGTCCCATGTGGACAACTGCTCGCTTAAGGCTGGCACCTTCCCAAATTTCAGTTCAGGAGGTTGTCACGGCTTCATCGACCCTTTCCATCTCCACCGTTCTTAATAAGAGTAAGCACGTATTTGGTTTTGACGGTATATAAACTACCATACCCGAAAATTTTCTGCAAGATACACATGGAAAGTTATGTATCCCTCTTACTTTGCGTTACAGTTCACGGGTCAGCCAGAACTGTCCCGAAAAAGCACTTCCTTCGCGG
>OMTP01000134.1 GCA_900313955.1 uncultured Lachnospiraceae bacterium
GAAAGCATTTCCGGAGTGGACCTTTGAGGGGCGCTGAACGTCCAGTGGACGTTCGAAGAGCAGCCGACCGAAGCGGAGCGTAGAGGCCGCGAAGGAAGTGCTTTTTCGAGAGAGTTCTGTTACAGTTCACGGGGCACCCCGGCGCGGAGCACAAAGGCCTTCTTCCGGAGCGCATTCGATTTTCGCCGCCTGCTTTTGCGGCGAAAATTACTAAGTGAAGGAAGAAGGCCTTTGTGCGAAGCGGCGAAGTGACCCACCCGTGAACAGTAACCGCCTGTTGGCTGACGTGTGAACTGTAACGCGGAGGTTACAGTTCACGGGTCACCCCGGTGCGTAGCAAAAAGACCTTCCATCAGGGCGCATTCGAATTTGCGCGCCCGCTTTTGCGCGCAAATTTACTAAGTCCGGATGGAAGGTCTTTTTGTGGAGCGACGTTGTGACCCACCCGTGAACTGTAACGATGTGTTGTTACTGTTCACTCGTCAGCCAGTTGCTGCCTCGAAAAAGCACTTCCGGAGTGGACCTTTGAGGGGTGGCCGCGAAGGAAGTGCTTTTTCGGGACAGTTCTGGGTGCCCCGTGAACTGTAACGACGTGTTCCGGGAGGGCAAACTTCGTCAGAAAGAAAGTGACATGTGGGCGCGTTTGTGGCAAAATGGAAGCAGAACATTCTATGCCGTCTTCGAGGAGGGATTAAAATGAAAGAATGGTCAAGGGCAGAGCGCTACCGCATGCTCAGGGATAAAAGTGAAGTCGAAGATCTGCACAAACAAATTGCTGCATCGCCTTACAGACAGACATTTCACATTCAGCCGGTCACTGGCCTCTTAAATGATCCGAATGGATTCATCACGCACAACGGGGAGTGGCATCTCTTCTATCAGTGGTTTCCGTTTGGACCGGTCCATGGACTCAAGTACTGGTACCATGTCATGAGCTGGGACCTTGTCACATGGAAGAACATGGGCGTCTGCATAAGGCCGGACATGTACTATGACAACCGAGGTGCCTACTCAGGATCCGCCTTCCCGACCGACGGCAAGATCTACCTCTACTACACCGGCAACCATCGCGACGAGGACTGGACGCGCATTCCGTACACCTGCCTCGTCAAGCTGAACGACGACGGCACGGTCGAGAAGTACACAGAGCCGCTCTTCGGTCCCAATCCGGACTACACAGAGCACCAGAGAGATCCCAAAGTCATTTTCGATGAGAAGCTGCACAGATATTATATACTCATTGGTGCGCAGAGAAAGGATAAGACAGGATGCATCCTTGTCTACTCCTCCTACCATCACAACAGAGGATGGCATTTTCAGGGAGAACTGAAAGTGCCGGGCTTTGATAACTTTGGATCGATGTGGGAATGTCCTTCTATCGAGCACATCGGGGGCAAGGACGTACTCATTTTCTGCCCGCAGCACATCCACATTGAGGGCCGCGGAAATCAGGAGAATCACAACGGATATATCATCGGCAACATGAACTGGGGATCGCTGACATTTACACCGGAGGGAAGCTTCCACGTGCTCGACTTCGGTTTCGACTCCTATGCAGCCGAGTGCGCGGCCAACTTGAAGGATCCCAACAAGGCGGTTCTGGTCGCCTGGATGGGCAAGCCTGACTCCCTCTATCCGGTGACGGATGAGGAGGGCTGGTCCGGCTGCCTGACTCTGCCGCGCGAGCTCAGTATTCGCGGTCGCCGCCTCATTCAGACCCCGCTGCCCCAGCTCCGCAACCTGCGCAAGAAGGAGGTTGATCCGGCGCTCATGACCCTGCCTGAGGCCTGCGAGATGGAGGACATGAACGACGGTGGCTCCCACCATATCAAGATTTTATGCAAGGAAAATGGCACCGGCGGCATCGACATTTTATACGATGACTCGACCAGGGCCATCACGATCGACCGCTCGGGACTCACGAATCGCTTTAATGTCTCCCGCGGCGAGGCCATCACGAGGCCGCTTGAAAATGGTCTTAAGATGCTCCGCATCTTCATCGACAAGAGCTCTGTCGAGATCTTTGTGAACGACGGCGATGCGGTCTTCTCGACCCGCGCCTTCCCGACACCGGAGGAGCACCATTTTATTCTCAACGACCGCAGCCAGATCAAGATCTGGACGCTGCGCCCGTCGGTCAATGATGACTTTGTGATCTGATTCTAAAAATCCTATAAAAACGGTTGACATTTACCCCCCAGGGGTGTATTGTGAAACGCAACAAATAAAGTACAAAAAATAAATGAGGTATATAAAAGATATGAAGAAGATTGATAAGAGCATGACAGTCCTTGAGGCACTGCAGGTGGACCCGAATATTGCAGGCATTCTCATGCAGGAAGGTATGCACTGCATTTTCTGCGGAGCAGCTGCGGGCGAGAGTCTTCAGGAGGCTGGTTACGTTCATGGCATCGGCGATGAGGCGATGGATGCTATCGTGAACAGAATCAATGAGTTTCTTGCTACCCAGCCGGAAGCAGCTAACGTTCAGGCTTAAAAATAAGACAGAGAAGTAGATTGCTTCTGCCGCCCGAACATGATCGGGCGGCAGATTTTTTACACTTTAAAATCAGCACTCGACAAAAGTGAGTGCTAATAGTATAATGACGCTATCATACTTTTAATAGAACATACATGGAAAGATGGAAGCATTTTCTCTGAGCAAGGACATGATCGGTATACGAAAGAAAGCCAAAGAGCAGTCATTTTTCAAATTGTCCGGTGACAGGTATCGGACGAAGGAGGTGCGAGGGTGATTACGATGACTATGATTTTGAAATTCATGAAGCATAGAGCGCAGAGAATAAGGAGGGACGAACAATGACAGTAATTCCTGTTTATAATGTACTTTTGGTGCCGGCGGCATCAATTTATCTGAAAACAGATACTTTCCAGAAGATTACCGACAGAAACCCCTCGGAGGGTGAGAAGGTCATTCTGGTCGCGCTCAGGGAGCGGCAGGACCGCGAGGAGTGGACCGAGGACAGTTTCTACCCGGTCGGCGTGGCGGGGGCGATTTCCGAGGTCAATGAGGGCGGATACATCGTCATCAGAACCCGTGACCGCTACAATCTCGATGAGGTGACGGTCTACAGCGACCACAATGTCGAGCTCAATGTGTCCAAGCGGGCGGAGATCGACGATCTGGAACCGGAGGAAGAGAAGAGGAGACTTGAGGCCATCAAGAAGGCCATGGTCGACTACACCAAGGGCTTCCAGTGGGCCGGCATGGCCAGAACCTACATTGCCAATATCACGACGATCGCTGAGGCGGCGGCTATGATTTCGCCCTGGATGGTCAATGGACCGGAGGACAGATACGCAGTTCTTGAGGAGGACTCGAAGAAGGCCCGGGCAGATGTCCTTGAGAAAATGATCTTCGAGAACATGGAAATGTCCAAGATCACCAGCGAGGCAAAGTCGGCACAGGAGGAGGACTACCAGAAGCTCTACCGCGAGTCGGCCATCAAGAAGCAGATCGAGTACCTGCAGAAGGAGCTCGACGCCATGCATCCGGAGCAGGTCTCTGATATCCGCAAGTTCGAGATCAAGATCGAGGAGTCGGGCATGAATGAGACGGCCCGCAAGGAAGCCGAGAAGGTTCTGAACCGCCTGAAACAGGAGGGCCAGAACAGCGCCGAGACGGGCTCGCTCTATGACTATCTTGATTTCATGACTTCTTTAAGCTGGAAGAAGGAAAAATCCCGCAAGATCAATCTGGACCGCGCCCAGAAGATCCTCGATGAAGACCACTACGGCCTCAAGAAGCCAAAAGAGAGAATTATCCAGCAGATCGCGGTCATGGATCTCAAAAAACAGCAGGCAGGCTCGATCCTCTGCTTCGTGGGCGCGCCCGGCACAGGCAAGACGTCCATCGGCAAGTCCATCGCCCGCGCCCTGGGCCGCCAGTATGTTCGCGTCTCCTTAGGCGGCGTCCGCGATGAGGCTGAGATCCGCGGCCACAGAAGAACCTACATCGGCGCTATGCCCGGCCGCATTATGGACGGCATAGCGAAGTCCGGCGTCTCCAATCCGGTTATGGTGCTCGATGAGATCGACAAGCTGTCGACGTCCTACAATGGCGATCCGGCCAGTGCCCTCCTCGAGGTTCTGGATCCGGAACAGAATTCGACTTTCACCGACCACTACATGAACGTGCCCTACGACCTCTCCGACGTGCTCTTTATCTGCACGGCCAACTCGCTCGACACGATTCCGGCGCCCCTTCTCAACCGCATGGAGGTCATTGAGTTCCAGGGCTACACGCCGAGCGAGAAGCATCAGATCGCGCGCCAGCATTTGCTTCCCAAGGCGCTGAAGCAGGTGGGTATCAAGGCCGACAAAGTCGAGATCACCGACGATGCTCTGGACAAGATCATTTCCGACTACACATTGGAAGCCGGCGTGCGCGGGCTCAAGAAGAGGATGGATACCATTTGCCGCGTGGCGGCGGTCGATCTTGTCCGCGATCCGGACTCAAAGGTTTATGTGACTTCTGAAAATGTCCGCGACTTCCTCGACATGCACCCCATGACGCATAATCACGTCAAAGAAAATGCCAACCCCGGCATTGTGACGGGCCTTGCCTGGACGCAGGTCGGTGGAACGATTCTCTACATTGAGACGATGTTCACGAAGGGCAAGGGAAATATGATTCTGACCGGCCAGCTGGGCGACGTCATGAAGGAGTCCGCACAGATTGCGGTCAGCCTCGTCAAGTCGCTCTTCCCGGACAAGGCCCAGATGTTCGAGGAAAATGACCTTCACATCCATGTTCCCGACGGCTCGACGCCCAAGGACGGCCCATCTGCAGGGATCACTATGGTGACAGCGATCGCCTCTCTGGTCACCGGCCATGCGGTCACGCCCCATATCGCCATGACGGGTGAGGTCTCCCTGCAGGGAGGCGTCAATCCGATCGGGGGCCTGCCTGAGAAACTCATGGCGGCCCAGCGCGCCGGTGTCGACAAGGTCTTCCTTCCCAGGGACAATGTCGACGATCTCCGCGATGTTGCCCAGGAGGTCAAAGACAAGCTCACCATTATTCCGGTCGAGCGCATCGAGGACGTCCTTGTGGGCACCGGCATCCTGCCGGCCCCGGAGGAAGCCAGGACAGCGTAATTATATTCCTGTGAACAGTAACATATACCCGTTACAGTTCACGGGGCACCCCGGCGCGGAGCACAAAGGCCTTCTTCCGGAGCGC
>OMTP01000223.1 GCA_900313955.1 uncultured Lachnospiraceae bacterium
AGGAAGAAGGCCTTTGTGCGAAGCGGCGAAGTGACCCACCCGTGAACAGTAACAAATTGTCCGGCGACAGGCACCTGAATTTACTCGGCCAGGTACTTCTGGTACCTCTGGTAGTCTTCTTCGCCCAGCTTGCCTTTGACCAGGCTGCCGTCGGCGGTGTAGTCGACGACTTCGCAGCGGCAGAGGCGGATGAGGGCGTCGAGAGAGGCCCCGTCCGTGTAGGGGACGAGAAGCCGGCAGTCGTGGCTGTTCTCGGAGAGCTTCTGCTCGATGGCTGCAACGAGGCGGGCGAGATCGGCGGGGTCTTTGGCGGAGATAGTGATGCGGCCGTCCGATGCGGTCATGCCAGGCACAGAAATCGTGTCCGTGTGGGCTCCCGCTGCCAGGTCCTTCTTGTTGAAGATGAAGAGGCGAGGGATCTCTCCTGCCCCGATGTCCTTTAAAGTATCGAGCGTGACCCTCAGATCCTCCCTGTAGTCCGGATTGGACAGGTCGGCCACGATGAGAAGAAGGTCCGCATAGGAAGCCTCCTCCAGCGTTGACCGGAAGGACTTGATGAGGCTGGTCGGCAGATTGCTGATGAAGCCGACCGTGTCCGACAGGAGGAAGGGCAGGTCACTCTTGCCAGGGTCGATCTTGCGGACCGTCGTATCGAGCGTCGCAAAGAGCATATCCTTCTCCAGGACCTGCTTGTCCTCATCACTGCCGTAGAGGCCGAGAAGTCCATTCATAATGGTCGACTTGCCGGCATTTGTGTAGCCGACGAGTGACACCCTGCGCATGCCCGAAGACATGCGCTTCTTCCTCTGCGTCTCTCTCTCAAGAGACACCGCGTCCAGCTCCCGGTGGAGCTCACCCATGCGGTGCTCAATTCTCCGACGATCGAGCTCAATCTTCTTCTCGCCGGCGCCCTTATTGGACATGGCGCCGCTGGCTCCGCCCTGACGGCCCAGCTCCCTGTGCATGCCCTGCAGTCTCGGCAGCATATAGGAGAGCTTCGCATATTCAACCTGCAGAGTCGCCTCACGGGTTCTCGCTCTCTCCGAGAAAATGGACAGAATAAGACCCGTCCGGTCCATCACTTCCGCCCCACCCAGATCATCCGACAGATTCTTCTGCTGCTTGGGGGAAATGGAGTCGTTCACAAGCACAAGATCAATGTGCTTCATCTCAATATAAGCCCTGATCTCCTCGATCTTTCCGCTCCCAATATACGTTGCGGAAATCGGAGCCGGCAGGTTCTGCTCAAAAGAAGAAACCACCTCCACATTCACAGCCTCCGCCAGAGAGACCATTTCCTTCATGGAGAGTCTGAAATCCTCTTCCCTTGTCTCCTTAACCTTTAAACCGACCAGAACAGCCAGTTCCGGTCGGTCTTGAGGTGCATTTTCATACAAATCTTTCATGCAATATCCTTACAGCATCGTGTGCTTGAGCTTGGGTGCGAAGCCAGCGTCCTCCAGAGCTTTGATGATCTGGTTCTTGTGATCCGTGCCGAAAGCCTCTACGGTGACCTTGAGCTCCACAGCCTCGTTGCGGTTGACAGAGTAGAACTGGTTGTGATCGAGCTTGATGACATTGCCCTTCTGCTCAGCAATGATAGAAGCGACCTTAACCAGCATGCCCGGGCGGTCCGGAAGAAGGACAGAGACCGTGAAGATCCTGTCGCGCATGATGAGGCCGTTCTGGACAACCGAGGACATGGTGATGACATCCATGTTGCCTCCCGAGAGAATGGAGACAACCTTCTTGCCCTTGAAGTCCAGGTGGCTCAGAGCTGCCACGGAGAGGAGGCCGGAGTTCTCGACGATCATCTTGTGGTTCTCGACCATATCGAGGAAGGCCGTGATGAGCTCGTTGTCGTCGATCGTGATGACCTCATCAAGATTCTCCTTGAGATAAGGGAAGAGCTTGTCACCGATCGTGAGGACGGCCGTGCCGTCGGCGATGGTCGATGCAGACGAAAGCGTCGTGACCTCACCCGCATTTAAGGCAGCCGTGAGAGAAGCCGCGCCTGTCGGCTCGACGCCGATGACCTTGATGTGGGGATTTAAGAGCTTGGCACAAGTAGAGACGCCCGTCGACAGACCGCCGCCGCCAACCGGAACAAGGATGTAGTCGACCGTCGGAAGTTCCTTCACGATCTCATAAGTAATGGTTCCCTGGCCGGTCGCGACATCCAGATCATTGAAAGGATGAACGAACGTATAGCCATTTTCCTCAGCCAGCTCGTAAGCCTTGGCGCAGGCCTCATCGTAGACATTTCCATAGAGAACGACCTCGGCACCTAAGTTTCGCGTGCGCTCCACCTTGATGAGAGGTGTTGTCGTCGGCATGCAGACAATAGCTCTGGCGCCGCACTGGCGGGCAGCGTAGGCGACGCCCTGGGCGTGGTTGCCGGCGGACGCCGTGATGAGGCCGCGGGACTTCTCCTCCTCAGAAAGAGTGCTGATCTTGTAGTAGGCACCTCTGACCTTGTAGGCACCCGTTCTCTGCATATTTTCAGGCTTCAGCCAGACCTTGTTGCCGGTCCTGCTGCTGAAATACTCGCTGTACTGGAGGGGCGTCGGCAGTGTCACTTCCTGGACCTTCTGGGCCGCCGCCTCAAACTTGTCAATGGTAAAACCTTCACTCATCATCTTCTTCACCGTCTTTCTTTAAGTCAAAAAGTGCATTGATATATTCATCCGCGTCAAACTTCTGCAGGTCGTCGATTCCCTCGCCGACACCGATAAACTTGACCGGAATTCCATACTCCGAAGAAATGGCAATGGCGATGCCGCCCTTGGCCGTTCCGTCCAGCTTGGTCAGGATGATGCCCGAGACGTTGGCCGCCTCAAAGAAATCATGGGCCTGCTGCAGGGCATTCTGGCCTGTCGTTCCATCGAGAACAAGGAGCGTCTCCTGATAGGCGTCCGGATACTCCTTCTCGATGACCTGATAGAGCTTATAGAGTTCCTTCATGAGATTCTTTTTATTATGAAGTCTCCCGGCCGTGTCGACAATCAGCATGTCGGCATTCCTGGCCTTGGCCGCCTGGCAGGCGTCAAAGACGACAGAAGCGGGATCTGCCCCCTCCGATCCGGAAATGAGCTGGACGCCTGCCCGCTGGGACCACTCCGTGAGCTGCTCATTGGCAGCGGCCCTGTAGGTATCGGCAGCCGCCAGAATGACCTTCTTGCCCTCTTTTTTATAGCGGCAGGCCAGCTTGCCGATGGACGTCGTCTTGCCGACGCCGTTGACGCCGATAATCATGAGAACAGACTTCTGCTTCTCAAAAGCATAGCGGCTGTCATCCACCTTCATCTGGTCACGGAGGCTGTCGACCAGAAGCTTCTGGCAGTCCGCCGGGGACTTGATGTGGTTGGCCTTGATTTTGCTCCTCAAATCCTCGAGGATGTTCTCGGTCGTCTCGACGCCGATGTCGCCGCTGATGAGCACCTCCTCCAGGTCATCGTAAAAATCATCATCGATCTTGTCGTGCTCAGCGAAGACGCCCGAAACATTTTCCACAAACTCCGTCCGGGTCTTGGTGAGCGACTTCTTTAAGCGGCTGAAAAAACCCATTTTCCAATAGCCTCCTTAATTCGTATATTTTGCAGCTGCCCCTGTTCACAGGCGGGTCGGCTCGGCGTCAAAAGCACATCGTCAGCGGCGAATTGGACTCAGGGACTACGCCGTGTCCTTGAACAGACCTTCTTTTTGAGTCGATGACGATGTGCTTTTGACGAAGAACCATGCCTCCAGTGAACAGCAGTCTCCTTATTTGGAAAGTTTATCCTCAATCAGATTCACAGAGACAAGCGTCGACACGCCCTTCTCCTGCATCGTGATGCCATAGAGGCGGTCCGCTGCCGTCATCGTTCCGCGTCTGTGTGTAATGATAATAAACTGCGTATTTTTTGTCAACTTGTGGAGGTACTCCGCAAAGCGCGTGACATTGCTGTCGTCGAGCGCCGCCTCGATCTCGTCGAGAAGACAGAAGGGCGACGGCTTGAGGCTCTGAATCGCAAAGAGCAGAGCGATCGCCGTGAGGGCCTTCTCACCGCCGGAGAGCTGCATCATGTTCTGCAGCTTCTTGCCTGGCGGATGGGCAATGATGTTGATGTCCGCCTCCAGAATGTCCACGGATGTGTCGATCTCGAGCGTGCCGTGGCCGCCTCCGAAAAGCTCGCCGAAGGTGTGGTCGAACTCGCTCTGAATGGCTGCGAACTTCTCTTTGAACTGGCGCCTCATGCCTTCGTCGAGCTCCGTGATGATGCTTTTCAGCTCCTCCGTCGACTTTGTGAGGTCGTCGTGCTGGGTCGTGAGGAAAGTGTGCCGCTCCTTCAGGTTCTTGTAATCTTCGATGGCGTTAACATTGACCGAACCCAGGGCCCGGATCTTGCCCTTCATAGAGCCGATGTCCTTCTTGAGGGTGTTCCGGTCGCGGTGATCCTCCTGCAGGGCATAGGCGCGGATTTCGCTCGGCGTCATCTCGTACTCCTGCCACATATAGGAGATCTTCTGTTCCCTCTGCTCCTCCAGGCGGTCCTTCTGGGAATTGAGGCGGTAGAGCTCGCGGTCCAGCTTATTTAAGCGGTCCGACAGTTCGTCGCGCTTCTCGAAGAAATCCCTGTGGGTCTCGGACATTTTCTTCTTCCTGGCCTTCAGCTCCTCGGACTTCTTCACGTTTTCCTCATCTTCCGCAGTCTTTTCTTTGATCACATTTTCGAGGGAAATGATTTCTTCCTCTTTTGCCTTTAATTCCTCACTTCTCCCTGTCCCACTCTCCGTGAGTGTTTCTTTTTCGGAAATGAGGTCCGCAATCTCTTTCTCTAAACGTTCACATGTCTCCGCGGAAAATGTTTCTCTCTGGCCAAGCGCCGCTCCCTCCATGCGGATGCTCTCAAGCGTCTTCACAAGCTCGTCGTGCTCTTTTGTAAGAGAAGCGTCCTTCTCGTCGAGAGAATTGGACTCCTCATGGATCTCCTTCTCGGAAACCTCCGACTCAGCAAGGCTCTTCTCAATCTCGGCCTTCTTCTCCCGCGCCTCGGCCATCTGACCGGCCATGTCCTGGTTCTCTTTTTCGATGGATGCCCGCTCGATCTTCTGCAGGCGCAGCTGCTCCTCCGCCTGCTTGGCCGCCATGGAGGCGGTCGTGAGCTTTAATGTGAGGGACTGAATGTCGCGGCCGAGAGCGTCTGCGCGGGATGTCAGCTCCGTGAGTTTTCCCCTCTTCCTGTCGCCTTTTTCTTTGAGGGCCGCCTGCTTTTTGGTCAGCCGCTCCACGCGGGTGGACAGGGTCTCGATCTCGCGCTTTCTTCCCAACAGGTTCTCATTATTTTTAAAAGAACCGCCGGTGATGGAGCCGCCCGGGGCGAAGGACTCGCCCTCGAGGGTAACCATGTAGATGGAGTGTCTGTAGGTGCGCCCCAGACGGATGGCCGTGTCCACGTTATCAACAATCAGGATTCTGCCGAGCAGATACCCCTTGAGGTCATTGTACGCGGGCGCACAGGAGACGAGATCCGATGCGATGCCGATGACGCCCTGCTCCCTCGTCGCCTCCATCACGTTAAATGTCCTGGGTCGAATCGACGTGAGAGGCAAAAATGTCACGCGGCCCAGACGGTTCTGCTTCAAGTAGCTGATGAGGCGCTTGGCTGTGTTCTCGTCGTCCGTCACGATGTTGCGGACAGATCCGCCGAGAGCGATCTCGATCGCCTGCTCATATTTCTCCGGGACCGTCAGGAGGTCTGCGACAACGCCCCGGACTCCCGGCTCCCGCCCCTGATTCTCCATAATCTTGCGGATGCCAAGGGAGTAGCCCTCATAGCGCTCCGCCATGGCTCGAAGGGAGGACAGGCGGGAAGCATCCCTGTGATACTGGGTCAGAACTTCTTCCTGTTCACGGCCGATCTGGGACAGATCCTGGCGGAGAACCTGAAGATCCTTCTCGACAGCCTCATTTTTCTCCTCGGCTGCCGCCTTCTTTGTGGACAGGTCCTCGATGGTGGCTTTGGCCTCGGCGGCCGTCTTCTCGGCGCGTTCGGCATTTTCAGCGATACGAACGAGTCTGCCCTGAATTTCTGAGGCGCGGATGCCCATCTGCTCCAGCATGGTGTCGTATTTCTGGACCTGGGCCCGCACTTTGGAGCGGCTGCTCAGGTTCTGGATGACGCGGTTCTTGGCCGCATCGATTTGCTTTCTTACCTCTTTTTGCTCTTCCTCGAGCTTTTCAAGGTCCTGGGCGGCCTTCTTCTCGTCCTCATGGCTCTGCTGAAGATTTTCGCGGATCTCTCCCAGCTCTTTTGTCTTCTCCGTCGACTCTTCTTTTCGGCTTTTGATGTCCTCATCAATCTGAGCCAGGCGGGCGGCATTGGTCTCTTCCTCGCGCTCGATCGAGCGGATGCGCTCGCGGACCAGGTCCATCTGACCGGCGGCGGACTGGCGGTCGAGAGCATTTTGCGAAGCCTTCGCGGCGCAGGCAGCGATCTCGGAATCGATCTCCTCGATGCTCTTCTCCAGCTCCTCATACTCGGACCGGGTCTTCTCGAAGAGAGCCTTCGTCTCCTCGGTATCATTTTCCGCAATCTCCGTGCGCTTTCTGATCTCCTCGAGCTGACTGTCCGTGTGGTCTGTCTCGAGTCGGAAGAGGCCGATCTCCGCCTGTTTCAGCTTCTCCTTTTCATCGAGGTAAATGCGGGCTGTCGCAGCCTGTTTTTCGAGCGGCCCCAACTCGCCTGTGATCTCCGATAAAATATCGTTGACGCGGACCAGGTTCTGCTGCTCCTCGTCGAGCTTCTTTAAGGTCTCAGCCTTTCTCTTCTTGAACTTGACAATGCCGGCCGCCTCGTCGAAGAGCTGGCGGCGTTCTTCGGGCTTACCGTTCAAAATACGCTCCACCTGGCCCTGGCCGATGATGGAGTAGCCCTCCTTGCCGATACCCGTGTCGTAGAAAATGTCGTGGATATCTTTTAATCTGACGTTGGCGTTGTTGATCTTGTACTCGCTCTCGCCGGACCTGTAGAGGCGGCGCGTCACCGTCACCTCGGGGTATTCCACGGCCAGCTTGTGATCGCTGTTGTCAAATGTGATGGAGACGGATGCAAAGCTCAAAGGCTTCCTTGTCTCCGTCCCGGCGAAAATGACGTCCTGCATGTTGCCGGATCGAAGGGACTTGGCGCTCTGCTCGCCCAGAACCCAGCGGACGGCATCCGCCACATTGGACTTTCCGGACCCGTTGGGCCCGACAATGCCCGTGATCCCCTCGTGAAATTCAAATTTCAGTTTATTGGCGAAGGATTTAAATCCCTGAACTTCAATGGATTTGAGATACATTTACCAATTCTTTATCCTTTTATTCTTTTTTCATTGCAGATAAAGCCATGAGGGCAGCCGCCTGAGCAGCCGCCTTCTTGGTGCGGCCGGTCCCGACGCCGATTTCTTCATCGCCCACATAGGCCGCCACCGTAAACTTCTTGTCATGATCCGGTCCGACCTCGGAGATGAGGCGGTAAGTCACCTTCTCCTTCTGGTCCTGAATCACTTCCTGAAGCTTTGTCTTCTCATCTTTAAAGAGATCTTCCTCGTGGAGATCAAGAAGGACATGGTTCATGACGAACTTCTTTGCCTCCTCAAAGCCTCCGTCGAGGTAGATGGCTCCTATGACGGCTTCAACCGCATCGGAGATGATGGAGTCCTTGCTGCGGCCTCCCATCTGCTCCTCGCCCTTGCCCAGGCGCAGATAAGCCGGCAGCCCCAGATCCCTCGCGCACTTGGCCAGGGACGGCTCACAGACCATACTGGCCCTCGTCTTAGAGAGCTCGCCCTCCATCTTGTCCGGATATTTGCGGAAAAGAAACTCCGAGCTGATCGCCTCGAGGACAGCATCCCCCAGGAACTCCAGCCGCTCATTGTGGCGGCAGCCCTCTTTCCTGTGCTCATTTGCATAGCTTGTGTGGGTCACTGCCGTCTTCAGGAGGTCACGATTTTTAAAACGGTATTCTATCTTTGCTTCTAATTTTTCGTCCATTTTCTTAAATTACTCAGCAGAGCCCTTCCTGAGCTCCATTCTCTTCAGCTCCTTCATGTGCTCGGCCTCAGCCTCCATGCGCTCTTTGATCTTGCCGTTGATGTCCTGCCTATAAAAATCAAGGCATTGGTTGATGGCCACGGCGATGGCATCTCCGTCAGAGCTGCCGTGGGCCTTGACGACAAGACCGCGAAGGCCGAGGAGCGGCGCCCCGCCATACTTCTTGGAATCGAAAGCCCTGAGCGACTTTTTGAGCGGCTTCATGGCGATGGCTCCGCCGATCATGCCCAGAACAGAGCTCTTGAGGCCCTTCTTAGCCACCCTGTAAATCGTGTTGGCCGTGCCCTCATACATCTTTAAAATGAGATTGCCGCTGAAGGCGTCCGTGACGATGACATCCGCCCCGCCTGCCGGGATATCCCTTGCCTCGATGGAGCCAATGAAGTTGATGGCCTTATCTTCTTTTAATAAAGGAAATGTCTCTTTGACGAGCGTATTTCCCTTCTCTTCTTCCGCCCCGATGTTGACGATGGCGACGCGCGGCCGCCTGATCTTCAATACATTTTCCACATAGATGGATCCCATCTCGGCGAACTGGAGGAGCCAGCTGGGGCGGGCGTCCACATTGGCTCCGCAGTCAATGAGCAGGGTCATGCCCTTCTCCGTCGGCATGAGGGCGCCGAGCGGTGGGCGCTCCACACCTTTGAGTCTGCCGACCAGGACCTGGCCGCCGACAAGGATGGCCCCTGTGCTTCCGGCGGAAATGAAAGCATCCGCCTCACCCTTTCTCACCATTCTCATACCCTTGACGATCGAAGAATCCTGTTTGCTGGAGATGGCGGCCACCGGCGGCTCGGCCATCTCGATCTTCTCGCTGCAATGTACGACCTCAAGACGGTCCTCAGGGTAACCGGAAAACTTTGCCAGCTCACTTTTGATGGCCGTTTCATCTCCCAGAAGGATCATCTTCAGGTTGTCATGTTCTTTTAAGGCTTTGACAGCGCCCTCTACGTCGCATGCCGGGGCCTTGTCCCCGCCCATGGCGTCCAGGGCAATCTTTAAGGTTTCCATACTGAACCTCCTTGACATTTGCTTAGTACTGCTCATAACACAGTCATACGGAAGCCTGAGAAAAGCGCTTCCTCCGCGGCTCTACGCTCCGCTTCGGTCGGCTGCTCTTCGAACGTCCACTGGACGTTCAGCGCCCCCTCAAAGGTCCACTCCGGAAGTGCTTTTCCCAAACTTCCGGGACAGGTGTATGAACCAGCATGATCAATTGAAAAAAAGAGCCGCTGCAGGAAACACATTCCTATGCAGCAGCTCTTTCTTCTTCGCTTATAAAGCTGATTGATTAGTCGACATCCTGCTTGACAATCTCACGCTTATTGTAAGTGCCGCAGGCTTTGCAGACTCTGTGCGGCATCATTAATGCTCCGCACTTCGGGCACTTAACAAGTGCCGGAGCACTCATTTTCCAATGTGCTCTTGTCTTGTCACGACGTGCACGACTATGTTTATTCTTCGGACAAATGGACATGCTAACACCTCCTTATTCACGCACGATGACTATTATACAGGCTTCGCTTGTGTCCTGTCAACAAGAATTTTACCAAATTTCGTGGCACTCAGGCCTTTGCTTCCTCAACCAGGCGAACAGTGTCGCGTGCGATGGCGAGCTCCTCGTTGGTCGGGATGACGAAGACGCGGACTGTAGAATCCGGGGTGGAAATCTCGATATTCTTGCCGCGGACAGCGTTCTTCTCCGGATCGAGCTTAATGCCGAGGTATGCGAAGTGGGACATGATCTTCTCTCTCATGTCGCCGTCGTTCTCGCCGATGCCGGCTGTGAATGTGATGGCGTCGACGCCGTTCATAACAGCGATGTAGCCGCCGATGGTCTTGATGACATGATGACGGAAGGAGTCAAGAGCAAGCTTTGCCTTCTCGTCACCCTTAATCTCAGCGTCGCGGAGGTCGCGGAAGTCAGAAGAGAGGTTGCCGGAGAGAGCAAGAACACCGGACTTCTTGTTGAGGATGGTGAGAACCTCGTCGACAGACTTGCCCTCATGATCGCAGATGTACTGGACAACAGCCGGGTCTACATCACCGGAACGAGTTCCCATGACGAGACCCTCAAGCGGGGTGAGACCCATAGATGTCTCGACAGCCTTGCCCGCGACAGAGGCGGAGATGGAGGAACCGTTGCCCAGGTGGCAGACGATGACTCTCTGATGGCCTTCCGGCAGCTGGCCGAACTTGATAGTCTCGCGGGAGACAAAGGTGTGGCTAGTGCCGTGGAAGCCGTAGCGGCGGAGATGATACTTGGTGTAATACTCCTCCGGGATCGCATAGCGGTAGGCATAGGGCTCCATGCCCATACCGAAGGAAGTATCGAAGACAGCAACATTCGGGGTTCCGGGCATATTGGCCTCGCAGGCCTCGATGCCCATGAGGTTGGCCGGATTGTGGAGAGGTCCGAGGTCGAAGCACTCGCGGATGACCTTCTTGACATCGTCGTCGACAACGATGGACTGGGTGTATGTGGAGCCGCCGTGCAGGACGCGGTGGCCGACAGCGTCGATGTCGTTGATGTTGGCGACGACACCGTGCTCCGGATCAACCAGAGCCTTGAGGACAAGAGCCATAGCCTCCTTGTGGGACGGCATAGCCTCCTCAACCACATAGTCCTCCTTGCCCGGGACCTTGTGGGTCAGCTTGGAGCCCTCGATCCCGATTCTCTCGCAGAGACCCTTGGCGACGACGGACTCATCGTCCATATTGATGAGCTGATACTTGAGGGAGGAACTTCCCGCATTGATGACAAGTACATTCATGATTTTCTTTTTCTCCTAAATAAAAATGAATGAAAAGGTTATATGTACCGCAGGAATCAGTCCTGCAGACCATCCACCTGCCGGCCTTCCGCCGCCTCGAAAAAGCACTTCCGGAGTGGACCTTATAAGGGAGTCCGCGGAGGAAGTGCTTTTTCATGGCGACTTACGCCGACCGTGAAGTCTTTCAGCTTACTGCTGCTGCGCCTGAACTGCTGTCATGGCGACGACGCCGACAATATCATCTGCGTAGCAGCCGCGGGACAGGTCGTTGACCGGCATAGCAAGACCCTGAAGAACCGGGCCGTAGGCGTTGGCCTTGGCAAGTCTCTGAACCAGCTTGTAGCCAATATTGCCTGCCTCAAGGCTCGGGAAGACAAGGGTATTGGCATGGCCTGCGACCGTGCTGCCCGGAGCCTTCAGAGCTGCGACAGTCGGATCGAGAGCTGCATCGAGCTGAAGCTCGCCGTCGAGATCGATGTCCGGATACTTCTCATGGGCAATCTTGACAGCATCTGCGACCTTAGTGACGTCATCGTGCTTTGCGCTGCCCTTTGTGGAATAGGAAAGCATAGCGACCTTTGGCTCATGGCCAGTAAGGGACTTGAAGGACTGAGCAGAAAGAGATGCGATCTCAGCCAGCTTCTCAGAGTCGAAATCTGTGTTGACGGCGCAGTCAGCGAAGACGAATCTTCCCTCATCGCCGTACGCACAGTTGGGAACCTCAACAAGGAAAAAACCGGAGACAGAGTGGACACCCGGCTTGCACTTGAGAAGCTGAAGAGCCGGACGAATCGTGTTGCCAGTGGAATGGCAGGCACCGGATACGACGCCGTCCGCATCACCGCACTTGCACATAAGGCATGCATAGTACATATAGTCCTTCTCCATCTGCTCCTGCGCAGCCTCCGGTGTGACGCCCTTCTTAGCGCGAAGCTCTACGAACTTATCGATGTACTTCTGCTTGTTGGGATCATTGAAAGGATCGACAATGGTTGCACCTGTCAGGTCAAATCCCGCACCGTTTTTCTCAATATCCTCCGGTCTTCCGATGAGGATGATGTTGGCAATGCCCTGCTTTAAGACCTTCTCAGCTGCCTCAAATGTTCTCTTGTCCATTGTCTCAGGAAGGACAATCGTCTTCTTGTCTGCCTTTGCCTTTGCAATGATTTCATCAATAAATGCCATGATGCTGAATGCTCCTTTCATTTATACAAAAACATAGTTTTGCGCTCTTCCACAAGCCGGCTGTCCGGATGCCTTGAGAAAAAAGCTTCCAGGATAGATCTGATGCGAGATGCCCACAAAGAAAGCACTTTTCTCAAAGTAACCCCGGCAGACTTAAGATGAGCGGCTATTTCTTTTCTTATTATAGCGCGTTTGATTTTTGGGTGACAAGCCTTTTCAGACCTTTATAAGTTCTTTTGTGAATACATTCTCAAAGGGCTTGTGGTACTTGTCTGCGCGGACGCTCTCGTAGAGATTGGACACCCGCATCTCCTCGTCAAAGAGACGCCTCTGATCCGGATTGAGGCCGTCGACCTCCCTGGGCGGGTTCATAATGACAGGGATCCTTGTGTTTTCCTGGATGGCACGCACGACATCCTCCGACTCTGTTCGGAAGCCCAGCATCTGGGTGTAGTAGGCATTGGGATTCTCCATGCGGGGATCCATGCGAAAATCGAGAATCACATGCATGAAGGCCCTGTAAATATGGGACAGGGTGATGTTTTTCGTCTTGCACCTGTCGGCAAAGTCATCCACTGTCGTGAAGAGGTTTCTCTTCTTGATGATTGTATTGGCCAAATCGTCCGTCATCTCCGTGAACTTGTTGAGAAGAAAGGGCTCCCCGACTGTCCAGAGGCGGTCGATGAGGAGGAGGGAATAGTCGTTGGCCCGTGTGATGCCATATTTTCCGACATCATTTTTTAATATCTTCACGCACTCCTCAGGCATGGATATCTCCACGCCCGGAAAATTTTCCCCGTCTGCCTCAGCAAGCGCCCTGCGAAGAGCAGAGGCGGATGCCATCTCCGTCAGCTTGGAATCATCAAGGTAGCTCATCCCCTCCCTCGTCACTGTGCAGGGCACCATCTTTGCACGGATCTTTTTGAGGGCCTTCAGGTACTCGACGGCGAGAATGTTGTTGGGCGTGCTGAGCACCTCTGCATACTCCGGAAGAGCCTCGGCTCTCGCCTTCGGGAAGGAAAGTCCCTTTCTGAGTCCTTCCTTCAGCTTCGCTTTGTAAGCCTCCGATTCATTGACCAAAACATCAGCGCACCGATCAAGAAGCTCCAGATCTCCGCACTCACTGCCGAAAACAAGCATGTCCACGCATCCCAGAAGATTCAGCATCTCCACGGCATGGAAGGCGAAGGATTCGGCCGTCGATGAGGCAAACCTTGTCGGATACGACAGAACTGCATCCGCCCCGCCGACCAGGGCCATGTGGGCCCGCACATGCCGATCTGTGATCGCCGGGACGCCGCGCTGGACATAGTCGCCGCTCATGAGGGTGATGACCCTGTCGGCTCCCAGCTCCCTCGCCTTCTCGATAATCAGCCTGTGCCCATTATGAAAGGGGTTAAATTCTCCTATAATTGCAGCAATCTTCATAAGTCATCTGTCTCCTTCCATTTGAGGATACGGCTTTCTTTGTGTCCTCATCTGCTGTAAAGAAAAAAAGGCCCGTAAGCACTGACTGCAACATTGCATACGGGTCAAAATACGTTTTCATTGGAACTGTTCAGGACGGGCTCTTTGCGGAGAGAAAAACATGTCCTCAGCGGCGAAT
>OMTP01000136.1 GCA_900313955.1 uncultured Lachnospiraceae bacterium
GCAGGTGTAAAATCCAATGCTCAATGTGTCAGTTAATTATTATTTGATGTACTAGATCAAAGGTCGCGGTGATGAAGGTCTCACTTGTGCGATCAGCCCATGCCACAAGTTCTCCTGTTGGGTCAGCGATGAAGGAGGATCCGTAGAAGGTGATCTCCGAAGTGTCCTGAGCCTCGTGCCCTACACGATTGGAGGCAATGACCGGCATGATGTTGGCGGCTGCATGTCCCTTCATGGCATTTCTCCAGTGGGGCATGGAGTCGATCTGAAGGTCTGGCTCGCTGCCGATGGCTGTCGGGAAGAGGAGCATCTCCGCTCCCATGAGCGCCATGCAGCGCGCTGTCTCCGGGAACCACTGGTCCCAGCAGATGCCAACACCGATTTTTCCATAGGCCGTATCCCAGACCTTAAAGCCGGTGTCACCTGGTGTGAAATAGAACTTCTCCGCATAGGGGCGGCCATCGGGGATATGGGTTTTGCGGTACCGCCCGAGGATCGTGCCGTCTGCATCAATCATGGCAATTGTGTTGTAGGCATTGTTGCCATTGTCTTCGTAGAAACTGATCGGCAGAACAACATGGAGTTCCGCAGCGATCTTCTGAAATCTTCTGAAATCTTCTGACAGCAGGATTGTCTTTCATTTTCGTCGCCAGATGCAGATACTCATATTTGTGTGTCTGGCAAAAATATGGCGTCTCAAAAAGTTCCTGCAGAAGAATGACGTTGGCACCTGCGGCCGCTGCATCTCTCACTATCTTCTCTGCTTTATTCAAAGTCTCATCTCTGTCCCAGCTGCACGCAATTTGAGTTGCGGCGACCGTAACTTCTCTCATATCTTAGTCCTCCTCGTATATAAATGTCTCACATCTCGTACACTGTCTCGCCGTTGCACATCGTGAAGATCACATGGTTATTCATGATTTCCTCCTCTGGCATGGTAAAAAAATTCTGATCCAGAGCAATGATGTCCGCGCATTTTCCGACATCGAGAGTGCCCAGCATGTCCTCCTTGCCGTAGGCGCGTGCCGCATTTTCCGTGTAGCCGTGCAGGGTCTCAAGCATTGAAAGTTTCTCCCATTCATTAAAGCCCGTAGGTTTCTTGTCATAGTCTTTTCTCGTGACAGCTGTGTAAATGGTCTTGAAGGGATCGATATCGACCACCGGAAAATCTGTTCCAAGCGCCAGTGTGTGGGTGGCATCCTCCATTGTTTTTAGCGGCCACTCGTATTTGACGCGCTCTTCTCCCAGATGCGTGATCTTTCCATTTTCATCCAGCACCAGATGCGCCGGCTGCATGGAGGGGATGACGTGAAGCTCCGAGAATCGGGGAACATCTGCAGGATCAATATTTTCAATATGCTCAATTGTATTGTGGTACATCTTATTGCCATTTGCCTTAGCGGATTCCTCAAAGAGGTCAAGGCCCATGCGGACTGAGCCATCGGCAATGCAGTGAAGGCGAACAGCAAGCCCCGCCTTGTTCGCTGCAATCACAGATTCCCGGACGTCATCAAAGGGGCGAAGCGGAACACCGTAACCGCATGTATCCGGCATATCGGTGTAGGGCTCAAGAAGAAGACCGGTATAGGTCTCGGTCACGCCGTCCAGAAATCCCTTCACTCCGGGAATATCAAACCAGTCGGAAGCAAAATGCTCTCTCCAGGCAAGGGCTTTGCTGAAATTCCTGTAGCCAAAAAGGCGGGTAAAAACATAGAGGCGCGTCTTCAGAGCACCTTCCCTGCCAAGGTCATCCATCATCTCAAAGAGGCTATAATTTTCCTCATTGTAGTCAGCCGCGAACATCTCACTCACAGCTGTGATGCCGAGGGATGCCGCTCTCTTCTCGAAACCGGTCACAATCTCCCTGTATTCCTTCCGGGGGAATGTGCGGTAAACTTTATCTGCCGGTTCATAGGCCGCAGGCTCAATCAGCATGCCGCTCAAGGTCCCGTCCGAAAGAACACCTACAGAACCACTCTCAATCTCCATGTCCGGTCGAATACCACAAAGCTTAAGGGCTGCGGAATTGAGCCAGTAGCTGTGAGCATCTGCGCAGCGAAGCAGAACGGGACGATCCGGCACCACGCGGTCGAGGCTTGCTCTTGTCGGAAGTGTCGTGGTCTTCCACTTGGGCAGGAACCAGCCGCTGCCCCGGATGACGTCCATCTCCGGATGTGCTTCCGCGAACTTTTGAATCTTTTCCGCACAGTCCTCCTCAGATGTAGAATCCGCAATCTCCGTGCAGACATAATCGCTGTCCTCAATGGCCCCGCTGAAGAAATGAGTGTGAGCATCAATAAATCCCGGCATGATGAGCCGTTCGCCGAAATCCCGTATAGATGCTCCATCCGAGGGGGCCTCTCCATAGGGAAAAACTCCGACGATCTTTTTTCCATCAACCAGAATATCCGCAGCTGCCGGCAGGTCCATGTGTCCGCGATAAACAGCTTTGCTCCTGAGTATTGTCTTCATGTGCCCTCCTTAAATATTCCCTGAGACTGTCAGGAAACAGAGATCAAAGTGTAGTTAGATGTCTCTTCGGTGTCAGGCACCGAAGAGATATCTAACTGCATTAACTTCATCCATCGAATCAGGACAGACCAAACTTTTTACGAACCGCCTCGGTCAGGTACTCCGCGGTTCCATCAACGCCCAGAAGAGAAGAGTTGATCATGATGTCCTTGAAGCGGATGTCGTTCGGCATATATCCCGCGTAGTTCATCTGGTACTGGTCGCGGGCCTCGTCGACAACCTTCATCATCCGGCGGGCATCGTCCTCATCGAGCTTCAGATCCTCAATGCAATGTCTCAGACGATCCTGATAGGGTGCATAAATATAAATGTTGAGAAGGTTGGGGAAGTCAGCCAGAATAAAATCCGAGCATCTTCCGACGATAATGCAGGTCTCCTTTTCTGCCAGGAAACGGATGATGTTTTTCTGTGCCTTGAAAATCTTATCCTGTGTATCTGTCGTGCCGCTGCCCAGAGGGTACATCATGCGGTAGAAAGGACTCTTTGCCACTTTCTGGGCGCTCTCTTCTGACTCTTCAATCACGGAGACCGGAAGATCCAGTTCCTGTGCAGCCTTCTCGATGAGATCACGGTCGTAGAACTCGATGCCCAGCTGCTCAGCCATTTTCCTGGCGATCGGACGCCCCATGCTGCCGAACTGGCGGTTGACGGTGACGACGTATTTTCCTTTGCTCATAATTATTCCTCCATGAGATCTATTTCCATAAGGATATTGTATCTCAAATTTTCACATGACAAAACCACAGATGAGGTAAGCTCCAACCGATGCGCCCGCTGCAATGAGAACGTAAGGCAGCTGTGACAGAGCGTGCTCCATGTTGTCGATCCCCGCAGACTGGGATGACAGAAGCGTCGCATCCGTGTAGAAGCAGGCGTGGCTGCCGAATGCGCCTCCCGAAATGATCGCTGCCATGATAAGGATGGTGTTGGCACCGACAGCCTGTCCGAGCGGGAAAATGATCGGTGTGACGACAGCACTCATGCCCCAGAGAGAACCCGTGGTAAATGTGAGTGCGGAGACAAGCACAAACGTGATGGCCGGGAAGACGGAACTTGTGAGAAGCGGTTCCATAACCGTGATGATGAAGTCTGTCATGTTCATGGCCTCAAGAGCCTTCTCAAGCGTAAACGCACAGACAAGAAGAATGAGAATCGGAAGCATGTCCGCAAATCCTTTGACGACGATGGTGAAGAACTCCTCTCCCTTCACGACCTTGCGCGGCACATACATGATAAAGCAGACGAGAATGGCAACAACGACAGCCAGAAGCAGGTTTCCTGTGATGATGGCAAGCGCGACAAGTATGCCCATGGGGATGATGAAGTCAAGAACATTTCCATCCTCGTAATAGCCCTCTTCCTCGTGATTGTACTTGCGGCTCTGCTCGCTGTAGACCATTCCAGTCTCAGCAACCCGCTGGTAAGCCTTCTTCATGGCTCCCATCTTGGGCATAACACCGAGGCAGAAGAGGAAAACAATGAAGAGCGTGATAATCGGGTAAAAGAGGAAGGGGATAGCGTGGGTGTAAGCCGCGATGCCTGTGCTGTAGCCCAGAGCCTTGACGCTCTCCTGCTCCTCGAAAATTCCTGCATAAAATACAGCCCATGTGGAAAATGGAAGGAGGACGCAGACCGGTGCTCCCGTCGCATCAAGCATGTAAGCCAGGGATTCACGCGGAATCTTGTTGCGGTCGTAGACACCCTTCATGCAGGCGCCGATGGACAGAACGTTCAGATAGTCATCGACGAAAATGAGAATACCCATGATGAAGGATGTAAACAGAGTCTTCTTCTCAGTGTTGCAGAACTTTGCGACAAGTTTTGAGAAGCCGAAGCTGCCTTTCGATGTTGTGAGAAGTGCGATGAGCGATCCAAAAAGGCCGCAGACAACAACTATCCAGACATTGTCGGCGAGACTCTCCTGAACCAGGCTGCACCACTGAACAAGGAAATCCCCCTTGAACTCGACGAGGCAGGCGATGAGCGATCCAGCGATCAGCACCTCAGCGCACCGCTTTGTGACGATGGCCAGGACGATGATCGCCAGAATGATAATGACGGCCAGAAAACCTGTTGACATGGCATGTCCTCCTTTTTTTCTGTAGAATACAAAAAGAGGCACCTGCCGGACGAATCTCCGGCAGACACCTCTTTGTATCCCCATGAATAATTATTAAGCTTCATGAATCATTTACAGAGACATAATAACATTCCACAATATATTCTGGCAAGGCACGAAATGCAGTAAACTCTACTCAAAAACAGTAGAATACACATATTCCTACCTGTATTAAGTGGAAACGTGTCAGCAGTCACGCCTGTCTTCTCTCGTGAACCATGATGATGCCCAAGTCCCACTTTCAAAGTGGGACGCCAGCAGCGTCCCCGTGTCCCACGTCAGGTTTTACGAAGATTTTACCGCAGCTATGCGGACATCTCTGAGAGATCCGTAACTCTGGCCGGATTCCAATAGGTGTCGCCCGTAAGGCCACATGTAACCATGGCAAGGGATGTGGGACCGCATCCGGTGATTGCCAGATAGTCGGAACCATATGTGCGGTAGCCCCATCTTCTGTCCCACTGAAGGAAAGACGGAATAATTCCCTGCTTCACTTGCGAGCTCCCAATCCAACGCAGACAATGAAACTCCCCGCATCCATTGCGTAAGAAAGGATATGGTTCACAATCTCACTTCCGCTCAGATCACAGATTTCCTGACTTCCAATTTTCATTCGAATTCTATTGTCCCTGGCAACTTCGATGTTGTGGTCTATATGACAGTAAAACTTTCTTTAAATATATATAAAGAGAAGATAAAGAAATTATATTGTCAAAGGGAAGAAAAGGAAATATAATTAAAGCATAAAACTTCTATAAGTCATAAAATACATTAGATAAAGAAATAATGTGAGGTTTGTATATGATTGGGCGAGTTGAAGAAAAAACCTTCCTTAAATCTCTCTTACAGGAAGAGGAACCGCAGTTCGTTGCTGTATTTGGGCGGCGCCGGGTCGGAAAGACATACCTTGTCCGTGAAAGCTTTGATTATCATTTCACGTTTGAACATACAGGGATCAGCAATGCATCGATTACTGCGAAGTCTTATAAAGAGGCTCAATTGGATAAATTTGCAGAATCGCTTTCACGGGCGGGCGTTGAGTGTGGAAAACTGAATTCCTGGGAAGAAGCATTTTCCGGGCTCACGAAGGTGGTAGAAAAATCAACCGAAAGAAAAAAAGTCATTTTCATTGACGAGTTGTCATGGATGGATACAAAAAACAGCGGCCTTATCTCTGCCCTCGAGAGCTTCTGGAATGGATGGGCCACGGCCAGAGCTCAAAAAGACGTGATTCTGATTGTCTGTGCTTCCGCAACGTACTGGATAATAGACAATATTGTGAACGCCAGAGGCGGACTGCATAATCGGCTGACCGGCCAAATCTTTCTGCAGCCATTCACGCTCAGGGAATGTGAACAGTATCTTGAATCAAAGAAAATCCTTTTCAACAGACATCAGATTCTTCAATGCTATATGATTATGGGAGGTATTCCCTATTACTGGAGCCTCCTGCAAAAAGGGAAAAGTCTCCCCCAGAATATTGACCGCCTGTTTTTCAGCGAAACTGGTCCGCTGAAAAATGAGTGCGACAATCTCTACGCTGCCTTGTTTCAAAAGCCCGGCCGCTATATGGAGATTGTTGAAGCTTTGAGCACCACAGGGAAGGGCATGTCACGTGATGAGATCAGCCAGAAGACAGGTATAGCCCTTTCCGGAGATTTCTCAAAGAAATTAACTGAACTGGAGAACTGCGGATTTATCAGGAAATACGTTCCGTATGGATATAAAAAGAGGAATGCAATTTATCAGCTGATCGATAACTTTACATTGTTCTATTATAAATTCATGAGACAAAACATTTATGATGAGCACTTCTGGTCAAACAGAATGAATTCGCCTTCGATCCATGCATGGAGCGGTATTGCCTTTGAGCGGGTTTGCCTTGAACATGTCAAAGAGATCAAGAAGAGCCTCGGCATTTCCGGAGTGGAAACATCTGTCAATGCCTGGCAGTGCCGCAAAGACGCTGAAAAAGGAATTTTTGGTTCTCAGATTGATCTTCTGATTGTCAGGAAGGACCAGGTTATCAATGTCTGCGAGATGAAATATGCAGATGCAGAATATAAAGTTGACGAAGACTTCGACCGTTCCATGCGGCACAAGATATCAGATCTGGTTACAATGACAGGGACAAAGTACGCAATCTATCCAACTCTGATCACGACTTATGGGGTGATGGAGACGGCATTCGCAGGGAATCTGCAGTCGGTAATTACAGCAAATGAACTGTTTTCGTAAAGATAAAGGGGCAGCCCCTTTTCATCATTTCTTAGCCAGCAACGTGGAACTGGCTTCGATCCGATCTGACAGTTCTTTCGTATAGGTCAAATCGTTAAGCTTCCCTGTGTCCTCTTTTTGATAGAGCTTGTATCCTTCCTCGGACAGATAATAAATCGCTGTGACACTGTCAGGAACAGGCATCTGCTCGGCGTCCTCCTCAAGATCTTTTCCGAAGCTATCCGGATCAAGACTCATAATGCTGCCCTTGTTTGTCAGAATCTGAATCGAATTTTTTGCCTGGGGAGTCTGACGTACACAGACATAGAGTGCTTCGTCATCCGGTGATATCCCCACGAACAGCCTTCCAGGAATGGTATGGGTAGTCATAAGAACATTGTTCTCAGCGAAAAGTCCGGAGTCCTTGAGAGAAATATAAGATTCCGAAAAATGGTACCAGTTGTGCCAGAGTGCGAAGACAAGGTAACAGGCAAGTGCTATGACAAATGCAATGAGGCAGCGGCGAATTGCTCTTTCGAGCAGATCTTCGTCATCTTTCAGACTTTTTTTGAGCCGAGGAGGGCGCTGAACATCCAGTGGACGTTCGAAGAGCAGCCGACCGAAACGGAGTGTAGAATGTTTTTCT
>OMTP01000059.1 GCA_900313955.1 uncultured Lachnospiraceae bacterium
TCCGCGGCCACCCCTCAAAGGTCCACTCCGGAAGTGCTTTTTTATCGCACCTTCGCCAGGCCTGCTGAGCAGTTACAAATAAAAATGGATTTAAAAGAGGGAAATGAACATTTTTGGGAATGTGTCACCCTCAGGTTTATCATAGTTGAACTCTGTGCTATGATACTTAAAAAGTTGGAGAAATTGTGTGGGTGCCTGTCACCAGACATTTCAGACAATTTGGAGGTGCCATGAACGAGAAAGTAGAGAAGTTCGGCGGCTATGTGGGCAAGCTGGTGCCGAATCACCCGAAGATCGCGGGCGGAGTGCTGGCGACAGCCTACAAATTCGTGGAGGTTCAGGCCTCCAGGTTCCCGTCGAAGAAGCGCACAAGCTCACGCGAGTATCTGCAGGGATACACAGCACGTCTCATGGCGCATATGCTGACCGACCCCGGCGACAGCGCCGTCGTCAACATTTTCATGCCGTGCGAAATCTTTCATGCCCTCGACATGCCGGTCGTCGCGCCGGAGGCACTGGCGGCCTACATCACATGCACCGGGGCGGAGCAGCCATTTTTAGCCAAAGCCGATGAGGCCGGCGTGTCCGAGACCATGTGCTCTTATCACAGGAATCTCATCGGGGCGGCCGAGACAGGCGTCTTCAAGAAACCCATGATGATCGCCAACACGACCCTGGCCTGCGACGCCAATCAGCTGACCTTCCGCCACCTGGCTGATCTCTGGGACGTTCCCCACGTGGTCATCGACGTGCCATATGACATATCCGAGGACGCCGTCATTTTTGTGACTGAGCAGCTGAAAGGCCTGGCCAAGGTGGCCGAGGAGGGGTCCGGCAAGAAGCTCGAACCCGATAAGCTCAAAGAGTGTGTCGCGCGGAGCAGCGAGGCCATGCAAAAGTATCGGCGGTACATGAGCAGGCGGAACCAGGCGCATTTTCCGGAAGCTATGACGCCCGAGCTGCTCGGAGCCATCAACAACCACATCTACCTGGGCACGCCCGAGTCAGTCACATTTTCCAAAAAACTCTTATACGATGTGGAAAATGCCCCCCGCCACACGACGGAGAAGCAGGTCCTCTGGATGCACATCATGCCCAATTGGCAGGAGCCCCTCATGAGTATCCTGCAGGGAAATGACAACCACACGGTCGAGATTCTCGACTGCGACATCGCTTACAGCAATGTCTGCACCATGGATCCCGACCACCCTTACGAGTCCATGGCGCGTCGTCTTGTCCATGACACTTACAACGGCCCCGGCAGCCGCCGCATCGACGCGACCCTGCGCCTCGCTCAGAAGATGGGCGTCGACGGCGTCATTATCTTCGCCCAGTGGGGCTGCAAGCAGACCCAGGGCATCGCTCTTCTGGCCAAGCGCACCCTCGAGAAAGCCGGCTTCCCGACCCTCGTCATCGACGGCGACGGCTGCGACCGCACCAAAGGCGGCTCCGAGCAGATCCTGACCCGGACCAATGCCTTCGTCGAGCAGCTGCAGGCCCGGTAACTTGATTTTGCCAGGGGCGAAAAGACCAGGAAAATAAGAGGAAGAACTATCATGCTGACATATTTCTGCAAATACACCCCCCTCGAGCTCATGATCGGGTATACCGCTGAGCTCCGCGAGCCCAATCAGGATGCTGCCGACTTCGCGCCGGCCGAAGAGATCATCCACAGCTCCGTCTGCTCCCACGCCAAAATGCTGGTCATGGACTACCTGCATGAGAAGGAGAGCGGCGAGAAGCAGGAAATGATCCTGACCAACTGCTGCGATTCCGTCCGCCGTGTCTCAGACAGCCTGCCGGCATCGGATTTCTCCTTCCGCGAGATGCTGGACCTGCCACACTCGACCGCCGATTACGCTGTGGAGATGTATGCGAACGAGCTGATGAAACTCAAAAAAAAGCTGGCAGCATATGACAAGAAAGAATTCGATCGATCCGCTTTCCTTGAGGCCTGGCAGAAGAATGCCGGGGCTTTCCGCGCTTTCATGGACGACGACCGCCCCTGTATTGCCGTCCTCGGCGCCCGCACCTCCGACGAGCTCTTTCAGAAAATACGGACAACCGTCGGAGATGACCGGACAGACGTCGTCAACTTCACCTGCGGCGGTCTCCGTTCCCTCTCCATGCCCCCGGAAAATGCCTCGAAGATGGATGAGCAGGATCTCATGCGTGCCTATGCCAGGGCCCTTCTCACCCAGATTCCCTGCATGCGCATGGAGGATGTCTCCGGCCGCGTCCGCCTGCTTCGGAAGAGAGGCCTCAAGGCGATCGTCTATCACTCCGTTCGCTTCTGCGATTTCTACTCGACCGAATATGCCGAGATCCGTCGTCACAGCGATCTCCCTGTCCTCAAGATTGAGTCCGACTACACATCCCAGAGCGAGGGACAGCTCGCCACCCGTCTCGAAGCTTTCGCCGAGAGTCTCCGCGTGCAGGACACCATGAGGAAATGTTCCAGCGGTATTGCTTCAGGACGCACCACCGTGGACAGTTCTGATGGAGTGAGTCATGGCGCCAGGGAGACCACGGTGAAAGAGAGAGAAGGAGTACATGGCATGGGCAAGCTTGCAGGTTTCTTCCGAGGTTCAAGAAGATTACATACCTCTCATCAATCAAAAACAGCATCTCACACAGTCGGCGAGAACCGCCTGGTCCGTCCGGAGAGCGGGATCGCGAAGGCGGCGGCCGTTGCGGACCAGGTAAGTCCCAGGGAGATCACCGGCGACGTCTATCTGGGCATTGACTCCGGCTCGACGACTACCAACGTCGCGGCCATCGACGACGCCGGGCATCTGCTGGCCTGGGCTATCGTCCGCACCGGAGCCAAGGCCGGCTTGTCCGCCCAAAAAGCATGCGACGAAGTGAAAAATAAGCTCGGCGAGGCTGGCGGCCGCGTGAAGAAAATCGTCGCGACAGGCTACGGCAGAGATAACATTTCCATCGCGGACGACTCCGTGACCGAGATCACCTGCCACGCGCGCGGTGCGCATTTTGCTGATCCGGACGCGCGTTGCATCATCGACATAGGAGGACAGGACAGCAAAGTCATTTGCCTCGATCAAGATGGAAATGTGTCCAACTTCGTCATGAACGACAAGTGTGCCGCCGGCACGGGCCGCTTCCTCGAGATGATGGCTACGACGCTGGAAATGAGCCTCGACGACATGGGACGTGCCGGTCTCACCTGGAAGCGTGACCTCACCATCACTTCCACCTGCACCGTTTTCGCCGAGTCGGAAGTCGTCTCCTTCATCGCTGAAAATGTTGACACAAACGATATCGTCCATGCCCTCGACGCCTCCGTCGCCTCCAAGACCGTGTCCATGGTCCACCGCATCCACGGTGACGGACCCTATATGATGACTGGGGGCGTCGCGAAAAATGAGGGAGTTGCCCGCGAGATCGAGCGCCGCCTCGGCTCCCCACTCGCCATCATGCCTCACCCTGACCTCATCGGAGCTCTGGGTGCTGCCCTCACCGCCCGCGGCTGAAATACCGTTCCCCCAATTCACGCCTATACACGGCAGTTTGGGGGAGAAGCAAGCAGCAAGGAAGCTCCCATCTCCCCCGACAGGCCTGCAATTGCGGCAGTTGGGGGGAGTAATAGTTTGCGTCCGACAAAAAAATTGGCAGATCCAAAAGGATCTGCCAATTTTTTTGAAGGAATGGAGTGAAAAGTATGATCTTAGTCGACGTACTCGGACTTGACGTAGCCTTCCTGCCCGTCGTACTCGACATGATACCAGCCATTGTCAGAGCCGAGGATAGTGACAGTCTCACCCTCCTCGATCGTGTTGATGATATTGTCGTTGTTTTCATTGGAAGCAGAACTTCTCAGGTTGACACCTGTATTCAGAGTGCCCGTGCGGCTCTCATCATAGGTTGAGCTTGTCGTGTCGGAAGAAGCTGTCGAATCCACACCGGAAGTCACATCCGTCGTGGACAGAGTGTTCGTGGCGCCGCTCGTCGGGATCGTCGGAAGCGTCGTCGAAGATGTCGAGCTGTCGCTGGTTCCCGAAAGAACAATCGGCAGAGCCTGAGAAGAAGTAGAAGCTGCATTCGGATCCGCACTGTTGCGGCAGGCTGTGAGTGAGAGCGCCGTCGTAGCAATGGCAGCGATCACAATCCATTTTGTTGTCTTTTGTCTCATAGTAAACCCCTTTCTGGAGAATCCCCAATTCATCCTATGCTGAAATTATAGCATACCTTCATCCCGTGCGCTACGGAAAGTTGGCTGAACCCACGGGGACGCGGTTACTGGGTTACAGTTCACACGTCAGCCAACAGGTGCCCTTCGGAAAGCGCTTCCGGAGTGGACCTTTGAGGGGTGGCCGCGGAGGAAGC
>OMTP01000138.1 GCA_900313955.1 uncultured Lachnospiraceae bacterium
TCGTAACTATTCAGTAGGGCATTCTTGCTTCGGGAAAAACACGTCCTCCTCGGCTCAAAGAGAAGGTCTGTTCAAGGACGATGCGCAGTTCCTAAGGACAATTCGCCGCTGAGGACGTGTTTTTTCCTCCGCAAGAACCCCACCTGAATAGTTACACATCTGCAAGGAAAAAGAAAAAAAGCCTGCCGGGGGAAAAGCAACTTCCCCGACAGGCTTTTTGTGAGCAGAAGTAAGAAGGCGCCTCGCCTGCTCCGGGCGGGGAAGGAACTTTACATCCAACACAAATCGGTTCCCTCACATCACAGTTCCCAGGGGCATAGGCTGGCTGACGTGTGAACTGTAACTCTTTCACCTCTTCATGATCTGCTCAAGATATTCCCGGAACACATTGACCAGCATGGAGTTCTGGGTGGAGAGGCAGGCAAGGCCAATGACGCGGGAGCGGGGCGGATTGAGTGGGCGGCGCTCTAATGTCGCCTTATTGGCCTGCAGCATGAGCTCACTCATGAGGCCCACGCCCAGATCATGCTCGATGAAAGAGATGATGGAGCAGTCGTCCTTGAGGGCGTAGCGGACCGAAGGCAGTTTGACGCCATCTTCTTCAAAGAGGAGACGGATGTCATTGTCACTTCCCCGCGTGGCGATGATGAGAGGATAGTTGCCGAGCTCCTTTAAAGTAACTGTCTGCTGCTCCGCGAGGGGATGCCCCTTCTTCATGACAGCGACAAGGGGATCCTCCATGAGTCTTTTAAAATGGAATTCCTTTGCCAGAGGCTCCGTCAGGAAGGCGCAGTCGACACGCCCGTGGCGGAGCCAGTCGGTGACCTGGTCGTAGTTGCCGTCCAGAACCTCGAGCTTCACATCGGGGTACTTGTAGGCGAAAGCTTCGATGGCCTCGGGCAGATAGAGGGATGTCACCGACGTGAAGCTGCCGATCCTGAGTCTGCCGGAGATATCATGATTGATCTCATAGACCGTCTGCTTTAAGATCTGCTCGCGGTTGATGATGTCCTGAACCAGAGGAACCAGCCTCTGGCCGTTGTCGGTCAGAGTGACGCCCGAGCTGGTCCGGACGAAGAGCTTGAAGCCCATATCCTGCTCGAGGGAGGCAATGACATGGCTGATGCCGGACTGCGTGTACTGCAGTGCCTCGGAGGCCTTGGAGATGCTGCCGGCCTCCGCGACCTTGAGGAATATTTCATAGCGATTTGGTGCCTTTTTCAATTTCAATCACTTCCTAGTACTTTATGTCATATCCCATAGTAAGAATATTACTACTGTTATACCACGAAAGACTCGCATAGCAAAGCGAAAATGTGATATTATTTATTTTAAGTTTGGCATTTAGTTACAGTTCACGGGGCACGCCGGCGCGGAGCACCGAAGTGACCCACCCGTGAACAGTAACGGCATTTACTTTACAGTTCGAGGGCCTATCCGTGAATCGCACTTAGGAGAAGCATGAACTGTGATGCATTTTCTGCCATCTGTATGTGTTTCAAAAAGAGGAGAGCCCCCGAATGAGGCATTTTCAAAAAGGGAAAAGGGTGCTTTCTTAAGAAAAAAGGGAAAATGTATGCTAGAAAAAATTGAAAAGACCGGGGACATCAAGAAGCTGACCCCTGACGAGTACGATGCACTCGCCTGGGAGATTCGACGGTTCCTCATCGACAAGGTGAGCGTGAAGGGGGGTCACCTGGCCTCCAACCTTGGCGCTGTGGAGCTGACGATGGCCCTGCATCTGGTCTTTGACTTCCGGCGCGACAGGATCGTGTGGGATGTGGGACATCAGTCCTATGTCCACAAGATTCTTACGGGGCGCAAGGAGGGGTTTGACCACCTGCGGGAGTACGGCGGCATGAGCGGCTTCCCCAAGAAGGCGGAGTCGAGGACGGACTGTTTCGACACAGGTCACAGCTCCAACTCCGTGTCCGCGGGACTCGGCATGGTCTATGCCAGAGATCTCAAGAAGAAGAATTACTCCGTCATTTCCGTCATTGGCGACGGAGCTGCCACGGGAGGCATGTTCTACGAGGCGCTCAACAATGCCGGCCGCCTGAAGACCAATTTCATTATCGTGTTAAATGACAACGAAATGTCGATCTCGCCCAATATGAGCGGCATGGCGGCTTATTTGAGTTCGCTTCGGACGGCAACTTCTTATAATGATCTGAAAATGAAGGTCAAAAAGAGGCTCTACCGCCTGCCCCAGGGAAACAGCCTGGTCAACAGCATTTCCCAGATGAAGGACTCTGTCAAGCAGCTTTTCATCCCGGAGATGCTCTTTGAGAACCTCGGCATTACCTACCTCGGTCCGGTCGACGGCCACAATATTGAACAGCTCGTGCAGACTTTTGAGGAGGCTCGGCGCATGCCGAGGGCTGTTCTCGTCCACGTCATCACCAAGAAGGGAAAGGGGTACTCTTGGGCGGAGCAGCAGCCGGATCGCTTTCATGGGGTTGGTCCTTTCAATATCGTGACCGGAGAGCCCCTGGCTGCTGCCGAAAAAAAGACCTGGACGGATGTCTTTTCCGACGCCCTGCTCAGGGAAGCTGAGTACCACGAGGAGCTGGTCGCTGTATCGGCGGCCATGCTGTCGGGTACAGGCCTTATGCCTTTCTGGGCCCGCTATCCGTCGCGCTGCTTTGACGTAGGGATTGCCGAGGAGCATGCGGTGACCTTCGCCGCAGGCATGGCGACGGGAGGTCTTCTGCCTGTTGTGGCGATTTACTCTTCCTTCTTGCAGAGGGCGTATGACCAGATCCTGGAGGATGTCTGCCTGCAGAAACTGCATGTGGTTTTTGCTGTCGACCGCGCCGGCATTGTCGGTGCCGACGGTCCCACTCACCAGGGCCTCTTCGATGCGAATTTCCTCAGCGGGATGCCGGGCATGACGGTCATTGCCCCGAAAAATGCGCGGGAGCTCAGGGACGCGCTGCATTTTGCGGTCAATGAGGTCAGGGGACCGGTCGCCGTCCGCTACGGGAGAGGGCCTGTCTCGACTGCTTTCGAGAGCCAGGAGAAACCATTTGCCCTCGGCTCATCGGAGCGCCTTCTGCCGGGCGGAGATGCAACCATCGTCGCAGTCGGGGCCATGAATGAGGTCGCTGGTGAGGCCATCCGCCTTCTTCGGGAAAAATGCGGTCTCTCTGTGGGCCTTGTCAATGCCCGCTTTCTTGCGCCTGTGGACACGAAAATGCTGGACAGCTGCGCAGCCCGCGGTCCTGTCATTACGCTGGAGGAGGCGGAGAGGAGCGGAGGTTTTGGTGAGCGCGTGGCCGCTTATCTCGCCGAGAAACAGCCGGGTACGCGCGTGAACATCCTGGCGATTCCCGATCGCTTTGTTGAACAGGGGCCGCCGGATGTTCTCCGCAAATCTATGGGTCTCGATCCGGAGGGGGTCGCTGCGTCCGTCGCGGAATTTCTTAAGAGTCAGGGCTCTCTGCCTGCTCCGGGCAGGTAGAGAACCCTGACTGCCAGGAGCGGGTAAGGACAACTGACTATGGAGGTATGTGCTTATGGCGGACGGTTTTTTGCCGGTCTCGAAAAAGGATATGGAGGAGCGGGGCTGGGATCAGGTGGACTTTGCCTACGTGGTGGGCGACGCCTATGTGGATCACCCGAGTTTTGGAAGTGCCATCATCGGCCGCGTGCTTGAATCGTACGGTTATAAAGTGGGAATGATCTGTCAGCCCGACTGGAAGGACCCGAAGAGCATCGATGTCTTCGGCAAGCCGCGCCTTGGCTTTTTGGTTTCGTCCGGCAACATGGACTCCATGGTCAACCACTATACCGTGAACAAGAAGCGCCGTCACAAGGACGCCTACACGCCGGGCGGCGCCATCGGCGGGCGGCCTGACCGGGCTGTCACGGTCTACTGCAACCTGATCCGCCGGACATACAAGCAGGTTCCTGTGATTATCGGTGGTATTGAGGCTTCCCTGCGCCGGCTGGGCCATTACGACTACTGGTCCGATTCTGTCCGCAGGTCCATTTTGCTGGAGTCCGGAGCGGATCTTATTTCCTATGGAATGGGAGAGAAGAGCATCGTCGAGATCGCCGATGCTCTTGCAAGCGGGATTGAGGTCAGGGACATTTCCTTCATCAATGGAACCGTCTACAAGACCCGCTATGAGGAGGAGATCTACGATGCCATCCGCCTGCCGGATTTTGAGGATATCTGCGGGGATAAAGAGGCCTACGCCAGGAGTTACGCTGTTCAGTACAGAAATACGGATCCTTTTTCTGCGAAGCGCCTCTATGAGTGTTACGATGGGAAAATGTTTGTTGTCCAGAATCCTCCGGCCATGCCGCTCACCCAGATGGAAATGGACGATGTCTACGCCCTTCCCTATATGCGCGCCTATCATCCCATGTATAAGAAAAGGGGAGGTATCCCGGCGCTGGAGGAGATTAAATTCTCTCTTACATCCAATCGCGGCTGCTTCGGCGAGTGCAATTTCTGCGCCCTCACGATGCATGAAGGAAGAATTGTCCAGGCGAGAAGCCATGATTCAATTCTCGCAGAGGCGAGGACGATGACAAAGGACCCGGATTTTAAGGGCTATATTCATGATGTGGGCGGTCCCACAGCGGAGTTCCGCGGCCCGGCCTGTGACAAGCAGATGAAATCTGGTGCCTGTGTCAATAAGCGCTGTCTCTTCCCGACGCCCTGCAAGAATCTTAAGGTCGACCACTCGGACTACATCCACCTCCTGCGCAAGGTGAGATCAATTCCAGGGGTCAAGAAGGTTTTTGTGCGGTCGGGTTTTCGCTTTGACTATCTGCTCGCCGACAAGAACAGAGAGTTTCTGCGCGAGATCTGTAAGTACCATGTCTCCGGGCAGCTGCGAGTGGCCCCGGAGCATGTCTCGGATCCGGTCCTCACATGCATGGGAAAGCCTGCCTCTTCTGTCTATAAGGAATTTGTCCGCGAATTTGACAGGGTCAATTCTGACCTCCACATGGATCAGTATCTCGTTCCTTATCTTATGTCCTCCCATCCGGGCAGCACTCTGAAGGACGCCATCGCTCTGGCGGAGTATCTGCAGACCCTGCATTTTATGCCGGAGCAGGTGCAGGACTTTTATCCGACGCCCGGTACGGTCTCGACGACCATGTACTACACGGGTCTTGATCCGCTCACCATGAAGAAGGTCTACGTCCCCCGGGATCCCCATGAGAAGGCCATGCAGAGGGCGCTCATTCAGTTCCGCGACCCGGCCAACTATGATCTGGTGAAAGAGGCTCTTCTCCGCGAGCATCACGAGGACCTGATCGGGTTCGGCCCCAAATGCCTCATTCCTCCCCGGAAGATCGAGCGACGCAAGAGCAGACACAGGTAAGTTACAGTTCACGGGTGGATCACTTCGCCGCTTCGCACAAAGGCCTTCTTCCTTCACTTAGTAATTTTCGCCG
>OMTP01000178.1 GCA_900313955.1 uncultured Lachnospiraceae bacterium
AAGCCATAAAGAATATATCAGGAATCCCAAATCCCACAAGATTTATGATTGAACCTAAATTATCATCGTAACTATTCAGGATGGCATCCTTGCTTCGAGAAAAACATGTCCTGAATAGTTACCTTTAATCTTTCCTCAGAATCAGGTTCATCCAGGTCGTCTGGGCCTTCTCGGGATCGGCGGCGCGCGAGAACCAGGCGTCTTCTATGGAAAGGGAATTGATGGAGTCGATGATCTTGCGGATGCGGTTTTCGTCCATATAGGTGTACCAACAGCCGTCCTTTGTGCCCTCGAAGCTTCCGTAGGGGAAGCTCGCGTAGATGATGCCGCCGTCGACGAGGGCGTTGGTCATGCGGTAGAAGACGGCCGGAAGCTCGGAGCGCCGCAGGTGCATGATGGAGGCGCGGGCCCAGATGCCGTCGAAGGACTGGAGATCTTCCAGATCAAGAAAGCGCAGTTTCCTTACCTTGGTGCCCGTATATTGGGACGCCCGGTAGCAGATTTCCTCGGAACCGTCGGTGCCCTCTGCGCGAAAGCCATGTTCGCGGAAGTATTTGAGGTCTCTTCCGGATCCACATCCGAAATCAAGGATTCTGGCCGAATGGGGGAGCAGGGAAAGAAAGTAATCCTCAACTCTCTGATCGCCGAGATCTCGTGATTTTTCTATATATTCTTGTGCATGTTCATTGTAGTAGGCGATCGTTGTATTCATAAATTTGATTATAGGAGAATTCACAGTCTTTGTAAATTGGACGAATTAGACGAAATAACCGCGAAAAACCCGCAGAAGTGTTACAAAATTGCGACTGCGCGTTTTCCCGCTGCGATGTATAATTATGCAAAGACAGGTAAGGGAGCGGGGATGCAGCGCCTGCCTTCGCTCACCTTTGCGGCCATTCGCTGCGTCCCCGTGGCCTGATTGATGAAAATGGAGGATGAATGTATGAATATTGCGGTATACTGCGGGTCGAGTATGGGAAATGACCCGGCGTTTGCGGAGGCGGCCCGCGAGGTCGGGGCCATGATCGGAGAGCGGGGAGACCGGCTCATCTATGGCGGCTCAAGGGCCGGGCTCATGGGCCTTGTCGCCGATGCGGTTCTGGAAAATGGCGGTCACGTGACGGGCGTTGAGCCCCGCTTTTTCCTCGAGGCGGGCTATGTCCACGAGGGGATCGACGAGACCATTCCCACGGAGACCATGAACGAGCGCAAGGCGAAAATGCTGGAGCTCCAGGACGCCTGTATTGCCATTCCCGGCGGCTCGGGAACTCTGGATGAGATCTCTGAGGCAGTTGTCATGGCCGGCCTCGACGATGAGCCGAAGCCGTGCATCCTTTATAATAAGAAACATTTTTATGATCTTCTGGAAAAGTTTTATGATCAGATGGTGGAAAATGAGTTTCTGAGCGGGCACAACAGGGGACTGATTTCCTTCTGTCAGGAGATCGGGGAGATCGAAGCGATTCTCAATACCCTGAAAAGGTAACTCTTCTGGACGTGTTTTTCCCGAAGCAAGAATGCCCTACTGAATAGTTACCTCTTTTTTTGCATTTTCTGCAAAGAAATTGTATGATTATTCATTATTGCGGAGCGGGGCATTTTCTTCGCTCTGATTGGAGTTGAAATTGTGTGGGGTGGCAAGAATTATTGGACAAAAGTGGGACAGTTGAGAGGCATTTTCAAAATGAATTACCAAAATTAGAAATAATTAATTGTTATATCATATAAATGTTTAATATTACCCCTTGATAAAGGAGCAAAAAAGGAGTATCTTATTCCACGATTCCAATTCACGAATATTTGCAAATGTTGCTAATATCGGAAAATAATATACATAATATAATTGTAACTGTTCAGGAGGGCACTTTTGCTTCGAGAAAAACATGTCCTCCTCGGCTCAAAAGAAGGCCTGATCGATGACGAAGGTTCGCTCGCAAGGACAATTCGCCGCTGAGGACATGTTTTTCTCTCCGCAAAGAGCCCGTCCTGAACAGTTACATATAATTAAGGAAAGAAGGAATAGGTTTGCACGATTATTATATTTTCGTGGCCAAAAATCTAAAAACATTCATGCTGCATAAGGAATTGTTTCCAAATGGTACTCCGGGCAAATATGTTTACGTAGTAAAAAATGAATTGGAATGTGAACGGATTCAGAAGAGTGTGGAAGGACACGGCAACGTCATGTACTTCAACTTGGAGGAACTTCCTTTGCAGAAGGTGGATCAGGATCCTGAGGTGAGGGCTGCAAGGGCATATCTGGCGGAACATGAGTCAGAGGCGGGTGATTTTGAACCGGAGTCGTCGGACGAGGGATATGGTCAATCCGCGGAGGCTATGCTCCCGCGACTGCGCAGCCTGGTTCTCAAGCACTGCATTGATGTGGAGGAAAAATCGCTGAACGATTACGCCGCAATGATCGGTGTCACTCCCAACTATCTGTCCACGCTTTTCAAGAAGACGCTCAAACAGTCATTTCATCGATACGTCTCCGACATGAAGATCGAGAGAACGAAGATCCTTGTTGAGAAGACGACATTTTCGATTATCAAGATCGCCAATCTCTGCAACTATAAGGAGGCGAATCAGTATATCCGCAATTTTAAATCCTATGTGGGTGTCACGCCGTCGGAATACAGGAGGAGGGCCCGACAGGCTTCCGAGGAAAAATCTCATAGACAAAATACATAGAAAGATGTTGACATCGGAGTGCGTATCTGTTATTGTATGAATTGTGAGGTAGAAATAAACGGAACCGTTCCCACAAGCAAGAAGGAGCTAATCTTCCAGCATTCTTCCATCACCATCCTATACGACATTAAGGCAGACTTCGTTTTGCCTTCCTTTATACTTCGATTCTTACTCTTGGACGCAGGTCCGTCGCTGCCGGTTTCGGTGGCGGCGGACCTGTGATTTTGCAGGAACCAGCATGGACGGATCCCGCTGGTCTGGACCCGTCCCCATTGGTCTGGGCCCGTCCCCGCCGGTCTGGAATCGTCCCCATTGGTCTGTACCCGTCCCCGCTGAGCTGGAATCGTCCCCATTGGTCTGGGCCCGTCCCCACTGGGCTAGAACCGTTCCCGCTGGTCTAGTTTCATGAGTTCGAGGCGCGAGGCGGTTCCGGTCTTGCGGTAGAGGTTCTGCAAGTGTTTCTGCAGGGTGCTCTCCTGGATGTTGAGCTCGGTGGCGATCTCGCGGTTGTCCTTTAAGTCGAAGAGCAGCAGGAGCACCTGGGTCTCGCGCGCTGTCAGGCGGTAGGTCTCGCTGAGCTTTCGCACGCGCTCGGGCGTGAGCACGGGTGCCGCGGGCGCGGCGGATGGGCTGCGCAGAATTCCATAGACGATGCGGTCCAGGTGGGTGCACATGGCCCGGCAGAAGAAGGCATCCTCTTCATTGAAGATGCCTTCTTTTTTTGTGTGGAAGAGGGTCAGGATGCCCAGAAACTCCCCCCGGAAAATGAGGCTTGCCTGCATGGTGTCGTAGATGTCGTAGCCGCTGTAGCAGTGCTGGTAGAGGGGCGTCGTCAGGCGGTTCTCCCCCTCCATGAGGTCACTCTCGCGAATGAGTGTCGTCTCGCTGCCGTACATGAGCCAGGCCTGGGGATCCTCGTCGATGTGCAGCATGTATTTTTCTTCCGCTTCTGAAAATGCCTCTGGTATGCAAAGCGGCTCCCTGTAGCGGACATTTCCCCGCTCATCCCTGCCGTCGCTTATGAGGAGGGACGCATAGCTGAAGGAAATGAGCATGCGCAGATGCGTCCGCATGACGCGCATTACCTCGCCCATGCTTCTGCATCCGTAGAGCTCGTAAATGAGATCATTATAAATCATAAAAGAATTCTTCTTCATGCAGCCGCCTTTCCTGTGTGCTAGTGGGAACAGTCCTCGTGGCGCCGTGCCAATGTTCCGCTGGAGACGGTTCCCGTGGCGCCGCCAGATGTCCGCCACATGAGCCGTCCCCCGTGGCACTGCCCATGAACCCACAAGCTACGTCCCCATGGTATCATAAAAACTACTTAAAAAGAAGTAGATATGGCGAAAATGTGGTAGAAAACACTCATTATTTATCATTGCTTTGCAGTGATGAAGCGTGTACTATGGTAAACAGAAACAAACAATATATGCCACGAATCTTCTGAATCATTTGGCGATATTTGCAGCAAAGATGCTGCAAATGTTCGCGGAAGGGACAGGATTCCTGTGATTCAAAAGAAGAAGACTGCATTTTCTTTGGGAAGATGCGTATTCATTTTCTTTTGAATCCCAGGAATGGTGGCAGAGTTTATGGCAATGTGCAAAGGCGCACTCGGGATCCGGTTTCATTTTCATGAAAATGGATGCGAGGGCGTTTTTTTGTACACATGCACACATCAGAAAGGAAAGATAGTATGGCTGAGGCATCCAAAGAACAGGTAATCAAGGATCTGGACAAGGTAATCGGACTCATTGAGACGGACACGAAGGACATTTCCCCGGAAGACAAGAAGGAAATGGTCAAGGACACGCTCAATTATTTTGACAATTATGTATCTCCGGGCTGGCTCAAGTACAGAAAGTCCGTCTCCACGGACGATGAGGGCGGTGCTGTCCTCGAGTGGGAAGACGGCGGTGCTTACTGCTACGGCTTAAACGGCGAGAAGTTTATTGACTGCCTGGGCGGTTTCGGCATCTACACCTGCGGCCACAGAAATCCGGAAATTCTTGACGTCGTCAAGAAGCAGCTCGACCATCAGGCCCTGCACTCCCAGGAGCTTCTGGATCCGCTCCGCGGCTATCTGGCCAAGGCTCTTGCGGACATCACACCGGGCGACCTGCAGCAGTGCTTCTTCACAAACGGTGGCGCTGAGGCTGTCGAGATGGCATTGAAGCTTGCTCGTATCGCGACAGGTGGCCGCTGGTTCATCTCCGCTGTCGGCGCTTTCCACGGCAAGTCCATGGGCGCGATCTCTGTCGGCGGCAAGTCCACCTACAGAGTACCCTACACACCGATGGTTCAGCAGGTTCAGCACGTCCAGTACGGCTGCGCAGAGGACATCAGAAAGGCCATCACCAACCTTCAGGCAGTCGGCGAGCCGGTTGCTGCTGTCATCCTCGAGCCGATCCAGGGCGAGGCCGGCGTCATCGTTCCGCCGGAAGGCTACCTGACAGAGGTAAGAAAGATCTGCGACGAGACAGGTGTCGCTCTTATCTTCGATGAGATTCAGACAGGTATGGGCCGCACGGGCACCATGTGGAGATGCGAGGCTGAGGGTGTCGTTCCGGATATCATGACATTCGGCAAGGCGTTCGGCGGCGGCATCATGCCGATCACCGGTATCATCTTCAAGCCCAAGATGTGGGGCAAGCAGCTGATCGACAATCCGTGGCTTCTCGGCTCTCCGACATTCGGCGGCAACCCGGTCTGCTGCTCTGCAGCTCTTGCGACCATCCGCTACATGCTGAAGAATGACATCCCGGGCGTCTGCAAGGCAAAGGGCAAGGTCCTCAAGGCCGGCCTTCAGTCCATGGCAGAGAAGTATCCGGACATCATCGACGAAGTCCGCGGCGAAGGCCTCATGCTCGCCGTTGAGTTCAAGACATCCGACCTCGGCTACGAGACGGCCAAGGGCCTCTTCGAGAGACGCGTTCTCACGGCCGGAACCCTGGTCAACGCCAAGACCATCCGCTTCGAGCCGACAGCCGTCATCTCCGAGCAGGATATCGCCGACGTCATCCAGCGCCTCGACGAATCTCTCGCCGATGTCAGAGCCGGAAAGGTGCAGTAATCGATTCAGGAAAATGTTACGCTGATGCAAAGGGGCATGCGAATTCGAGAAGGATTCGTATGCCCTTTTATCAACCGGCGAGAAAATGCCGGGTTGTGGTGGGGAGGCTGATCCATGTCCACAGGTCTTTTTGCAGTAATCATTGTCGCGATCGTCATTGTGGGGGCGATCACAACGCGGCGGTGCACGGAGTTCCTCTTCCTGGGCTCCGTTTTGGGGGCGATGATCCTCTATGGCACGGGAATGCCCCTTAAATATGTAGAGATTCTAGAGGAAGTGGTCGGCAAAGACGATAATGTCTGGTTGTGGCTGGTCTGCGGTCTCTTCGGTTCGCTGATTGCGCTTCTGGAAGCTTCCAAGGGAACCTATGGCTTCCAGAAGATTATCGAGAAGCTATGCAAGACGGAGAAACAGACCATGCTGGCGTCCTTCCTCCTTGGAATTGTCATTTTCATCGACGACTATCTCAACGTTCTGACCGTCGGCGTCTGCATGAAGAAGCTCTACGACAAGCGCAAGATTCCCCGTGAGTCCCTGGCATTTATCCTCGACTCGACGGGAGCTCCGGTCTGCGTCCTCATTCCGGTGTCGACCTGGGCTGTCTTCTACTCTAAGCTTTTTTACCAACAGGAAATGGTCTCAGCATCGTACGGCTCCGGGATGAGCGCCTATGTGTCGGCTATCCGCTACTGCTTCTACCCGATCGTCACGCTGACCATTGTCCTTCTCTTCTGCCTGGGCCTCTTCCCCAAGCTGGGCGCTATGAAGAAGGCCTACCAGCGCGTCGCCGAGACAGGAAAGGTCTACTCGGATGCCAGCAAGAAGTACAACATGCAGGAGAATCTTGACGCCGATGGAAATGTCTGGGACTTCCTCATCCCGATCGGTCTTCTGGTCGCGGTCGGCATTGCTTCCGGCGAGATCCTTTTGGGTGTTCTGGTTGCTCTTGTCGCCTGCATGATCATGTACGTTCCCAGAAAGAAGATGACCATGGAGGACTTCCTTAATCTCACGATTTCGGGTTTTGCCAGCATGCTGCCGACATTCTTCATGTTGGTCGGAGCATTTTCCCTGGCTTCTGTGACTTCGAAAATGGGCCTCACGGAGTTTCTCATTCACGCGATCACGCCGATTCTCTCGAAGGGGGCATTTCCCGCAGTATCCTTCCTGCTTCTTTCGGTGCTGGCTTTCGTGACCGGCTCCAACTGGGGCATGAGCGCCGTCGTCATCCCGATTCTCATCCCCATGTGCCAGGCTCTGGGCGGGAATCTTGTCCTCACCATGGCGGCCATCATTTCCGGCGGCGCTTTCGGCAGCCACGCCTGCTTCTACACGGATGCCACGGTCCTGTCTTCGAACAGCGCCGGCATCGACAACATGGAACACGCTCTCACCCAGTGGCCGTACGTCTTCCTATCCGCGGCCATCTCCACCGTACTCTTCCTCGTCTTCGGGTACGCGATGGCGTGAGGATACGGGGACGGCTAACCCCAGCGAGAACGCAAAAAGAGGCTCTCGCTGGGGTTGAAGAGAGGAAGCAGACTTCCATCAACCCCAGCGAGATCGCAAAAAGAAGCTCCCGCTGGGGTTGGAGAGAGGAAGAAGACTTCCATCAACCCCAGCGAGATCGCAAAAAGAGGCTCTCGCTGGGGTAGGAGAGAGGAAGAAGACTTCCATCAACCCCAGCGAGATCGCAAAAAGAGGCTCTCGCTGGGGTAGGAGAGAGGAAGAAGACTTCCATCAACCCCAGCGAGATCGCAAAA